>JBKJQG010000358.1:0-4020 GCA_046594925.1 Bacteroidia bacterium | reverse complement strand
TTTACGAATGCATCTAATGCTCTTTGAGCATCTGCTTTTGTCAATTTCGCTTCTGAAGAGATAGCGTCAACTAATTCTGCTTTGTTCATTTTGTTTTGTTTTAAAAGGGTTTAACATTTAATTATATAACAAAATTAGTAGGATTCCCTGTCTGTGCAACATTTAGAGGCAAAAAAATGAGAAAATGTTGATAAGTCGCATTATTGTTAATAACTGTGTCTGTAAGCCTATATATAGCTATCGTTCAGGAAAACCATTTTTCGAACCGCTTTCTTTACTATATGTACAGACATATAATACCCTAATACTGAGTGCCTGTAGCCCTTTAGTTATTGAAAATTAATGATTTAGGAAATTAATTTCCACTGATTATTCATCGGAAAACCTCTCAGGAACTCGCTTACAGCCATTTTCTTCTTTCCGGCCAATTGGAGTTCCTGCACTATAATATAGCCGTCCTTGACCGCGACTTTTAAAAAGCTCTTGGAGTCAGTAATAATGGTGCTCACAGGCTCAGCAGGACTGCCGGGTTCTTTTTCCGTTTTGAAGATCTTTACGGAATTACTTTTCCCGTCGGGGGAGACAAAGGCTGAAAAGGCAGCAGGGTAGGGGCTCAAGCCTCGAATGAAATTGTGTATCTCGGCTGCAGGTTTGCTCCAGTCGATCTTGCAATCTTCTTTGACCAATTTCGGCGCGTGCTTTTCCTGTTCTCCCTGGGCTATTAATTCGGACTGATCCATTTGAGGATACTTGTTTTCTTCAATTGCTTTTACGGTTTTAACTACGAGGTCGGCACCAATCTTCATCATGCGATCGTGAATTTCTCCTGCGGTTTCGTTTTCTCCAATCGCTATTTTTTCTCTGAAAATGATCTTCCCTGTATCTATCTCATGCTGAAGAAAAAAAGTGGACACCCCGGTTTCTTTTTCGCCGTTGATCACTGCCCAGTTGATGGGGGCCGCACCTCTGTATTGGGGCAGGAGTGAACCGTGCAGGTTGACGGTTCCTAGTCTCGGCATGTTCCATACTACTTCGGGAAGCATACGGAAGGCTACTACTATCTGTAGATCGGCATTCAGTTTTTTGAGTTCTTCCAGGAATACTTCTGCTTTTAACTTTTCAGGTTGAAGAATGTTTAGTCCTTTTTCAAGTGCATATTTTTTAACGGCAGATTGCTGAATCTCTTGTCCGCGCCCTGCCGGTTTGTCTGGAACGGTGACCACGCCCACAACGCTGTAACCGCTCTGCAGGAGTCTGTCCAGCGACTCTACCGCAAACTCCGGTGTCCCCATGAAAATTATCTTTAGCTGATCCATTTCTTTTGATTAATATAAATTTGATACTTGCTACAAATGAGTATGTTTGTTTCAGGATCGGATTGTAAAACTAAAAATAATTTCAGAGTAAACGGAATATGCTTACTGCAAAACGGATAAAATTAATTCTCGGACCATTGGCTGCTGCAGTCATTCTTTTCGCCTGCGATCTTGTACCGGGCAGTCCTACTGTTACCCGCATGGCCGCCGTTGCCGTATGGATGGCAATCTGGTGGCTGACGGAAGCGATTCATCTGGCTGTGACTGCATTGCTGCCGATCATCCTTTTGCCTTCACTCGGAATAGCAGATTCTAAAACCACAGCTTTCCAATACATGGATCCCATCATTTTTCTTTTTATTGGTGGATTCATCATTGCTTTCGCCATCGAACGATGGAACCTTCATCAGCGCATCGCTTTAAAAATTCTCATGCTGGTGGGCACCAGTCCTTCCCGCATTCTTTTTGGCGTGATGCTCACTTCTTATTTGATCTCCATGTGGATCTCTAACACGGCGACTGTCATGATGCTTTTGTCGGCTGTTTTGGCTGTGATCGTGCAGATCGAAAAACATTTTAAGGAGGAGCGCCATGCTCACAAAATGGCTTCAGCTTTGCTCATTGGATTGGCTTATTCTGCTACCATTGGCGGGATGTCGACCTTAGTTGGCACTCCTACTAATATGATCTTCTTGCGCGAATACCAGGAAAATTTTCCTGCAAACCACGACATGAATTTTTTCGTCTGGTTCAAAATCTGTTTTCCGCTTTCTATCGTTTTTCTATTTCTTGCTTTTTTCATCTTAAAAAAAATGTTCATTAAAAAGGATGTCAGACTGCTTATCGATAAAGCATATTTCAAGGATGCATACAAGGAATTGGGTAAAATGGCCTATGAAGAAAAAATGGTCGCGGCTGTTTTTCTGACAACGGCGCTGCTTTGGTTTACGCGGGCAGACATTGATTTTGGGACATTTACATTCAAGGGATGGAGCAACATCCCTGTTTTTGCTAATAAAGAATTTTTGCAGGACAGTACGGTTGCTGTTTTTATGGCGGTCCTGCTTTTTCTCATTCCTTCCAAAGCTGAAAAAGGCAGGGCAATCATGACCTGGCCGGAAGTTTCCAAATTGCCTTTCGACATCATTCTTTTATTTGGTGGTGGATTTGCCCTGGCAAAAGGATTTGAAGTTTCGGGACTGACGACCTGGATGGCGGCTCAATTAAAATTCACACCCGATACGAACATTTACCTCCTCATTTTTTTTATTTGTCTCCTCGTTTGCATCATCAGCGAATTTGCATCAAATGTAGCTTGCATCCAATTAATGCTCCCGGTTTTGATCGCTATGCAGCAGTCGCTCAACATCAATCCTTTATTATTAATGGTGCCTGCAACATTGGCGGCATCGTTGGGATTCATGCTTCCTGTCGCAACTGGCGCCAACACCATTGTATTTGGAACCAAGCGCATCCGGGTGAACGACATGTTGAAGACGGGCGCTGCTACGGATCTCATTGGAGTGTTGTTGATAACCTTGTCGATTTTCTTTATGCAAATGGTGTTTTCACAATAAAAATTAAATTAGTTTTATATAGCATTAAACCTTAATAAACTTAGTTCGTCACAGTACCTTAAAACTCAAACTTATGCGCAGAATATTAGTCATTACGCTCTCCCTCTCGGCACTCATCACTACCCTTCATGCACAGGATGATAAAGCCTTTCACAAAGGAACCATCACCATCGATCCCAGCATTGGTGTTGCCGTGTATGGCACCAAGATCCATGGGGAATTTGATCAGGAATATTGGACGGGAACTTCCATTGCGACAAGAAGAGTGGTGGAAGATACCACCGATGCAGCGGCCTCAACCATCTTCGGGTTAAACGGAGAATATGGTGTTAGCAATTGGCTGGGAGTAGGGCTGCGTTTCGCATATTCCAATTATTTTGAAGAAACGGAATACGATACCGTTTATACTTTTCCTACTAAAACAGTCTATTCTTATAAACCAAAAGTTCGTGCTATTGATTTCGGAGTGAATGTAAATTTCCATTTGGTAAAGGGAAAACGTTTCGATATGCCGATCTGTTTGACTTTAGGTTATTCGAATTTCAAATACATGCGGAATAATCCGGACACCGATCCGGGCAGTTATGATAATAGTGGCGAAGGCGGAAAAGACAATGGCTTGAATTACGGGATCCTGCTTTGCCCAAAGATCTATTTTGGAAAAGCGCAGCATGTTGGACTTGCTTTTCATGTGGGATACATGGGGTATACTTATCCAAGCATTCTTTTTTCAAACAATGCAGATTCTAATTTGAACGACGAGAATAACTGGAAATATAAGCTGAAAGGCAATGGATTCAATATTGGGATTGGGCTGAGCGTAAAGATCTGATACCTGACATTTAGTATACTGGAAAAGGCATTGAAGAGCATTCAATGCCTTTTTTAATGAACGAGTAGGCCATTTTTGATATAATCTTTTGAAAATCAAGGGAAAAGTCATAACTTAGTTGAGTTTATTTAACCACTTAATCTGTTTTTCATGAATTTGAAAAATTACCCTAAACTGTTATCTCTGATTCTGATAGCATTTTCTTTTGTCGGCAACACGAATGCTCAAGTGATGGTCAATGAGTTTTCCTGCTCGAACACAAGTATTACCGATAATTATGGAGATACTCCCGATT
>JBKJQG010000262.1:0-8519 GCA_046594925.1 Bacteroidia bacterium | reverse complement strand
TTGAAAGTTATGCAAAGGCTATAAACGCCGCCTTCAATATTCAATTGAATTCCAATAAAGGAATCCGTCTTGCTACCTTCGAATGTCTGACGAAACGGTGTGTTCTTATAAAATAGGTTTTCATGAACTATAACTGAATCAGAATAAAATACCAAGTACAAAGGCTTATGATTTCTGTCTTTGATCAAGACAATGCCATCCTTGAGAATAACTGCATCGGGCATAAAGCTTTTACTAACCAGCTCCCCGGTGGGAAGTCCATACATAGAATCCAATTTGACCCTCAATGTTTGTAGTTCCACATAGTGGTCATTGAACTTCGTAACGATCACTGAATCACTCTGAGAAAGCCCGGTGAGAGAGAATAAAAAGAAACTAATTTATAATGCAGCGGGTTTTATCATCCTTGTAAAGATAAAAAAAGTCCCGCTGTTTAGCGGGACTTTAATTTGAAATATGGAATCGAAAATTATTTCAGTTCAGGCAAAGTGTATTTCCTTCCTTTATTCTGCTCTTTCAGATAATCCATCAATGGAGCAAAGTAATCCAACATTGCTTTTGCGCTCAATTCGCTGCCTGTTTTTTCTTTCAGTAATTGTCGCCAATCAGCACTTGCACCCGGTTTCATGATCTCACCGATGAATTTACCCACTTCTTTGTTTCCGTAATAGTTGGTAGCATGTGGATCCTGATGCAAGATGTTTTTGGATATGTGATCGTGAATTTGAAACAATAAGATGAAAGACAAAGCATAATCGTAATACTGAGCTGCATCGTTGTTGATGTGTGTTTTGGTAGCAGCATCACAGAATTCTTCCCCACGTATAGTCGGGGGAGCAATGCCTTGATATTGCGCAGCCAGTTCCCACCAGCGTTTATTGAATTGATCTGCAGGCAGGTTGTTGGCATAAATGTCGTGCTCGAACATACTCATTGTTCCTGTGCTGAAAGGAATGAAGACTACATAATTCAAAGCTTCTTTTAAAAGCGTTTGCATGTCATCTGATTTGGAATTTTTAGGGATCAGGTCTAGATTTTCCATAAAAGGTTTTTGCATCGCCGCCATTCCCATCATGCTGCCCAATGCTTCGTGGTAAGCTCTGTTCGCGCCTTCACGCAGCAAGATAGGCACTTCGGGATTGCTGTACGATAAGTAATAATAAATATGTCCCAATTCGTGGTGAGAAGTCTCATACCATTCGCTGTTCGGCTCCACACTCATCAAAGAACGCACATCCTGATCGTAGTTCATGTGCCATGCGGATGCGTGGTTGTTCTTTTTGTAGGTCGCATCTTTCGGGGCAGGGTAGAGGTCTGATTTTTCCCAGAAGGTTTTTGGTAATTCGGGAAAACCCAGGCTGACATAAAAACGTTCTCCTTGTTTTACTATCCATTCTGCATCTTTTGTTTTCAAGGCACTGTCTAAGTTGATTCCTTTCACGTCCACTAGACTTCCCCAATCTTGTCCCCAGCGGTTGGGCAACCACTGTGCGGGTAAAAGATCAGGCACGTCTTTCACGCCATATTTTTTCGCATATTCGTAACGCGCATAAGTATGCAATTCACGGAACAATGGATGTAATTCTTTGTTGAACTTCTGAAGCATTTCGATCATTTCCTCAGTAGTCATTCCGTAATCAGAAACCTGATATTCGAAATAATCTTTGTAGCCCAATCCTTGAACGGTTTTATTTCTAAGGTCACGCAGGTTCACCAAGCCGGTCTTTAAGCCTTTTCCGACTTCTTTGCTGGCTTCCCATGCTTTCATTCGTTTAGGCATGTTGTTATCATGTCCAAGGATAGCATCGATGTCATTCGTAGAAACCGATTTGCCATCTATTTTAAAATCGAAACCGAACATATCGGCATTTTGTTTTGTTTCTGCCTTGATGCGCGCTTTCACAATATCTTGAATGGTTTCAGGATTGTTAGCGGCTTTGTACATGACGCTGTTCAATTGTTTTACTTGGAGCGGCGTTAGCTTATCTTTCTGAGCAAGGAATTTGGTTGCTGTTTCAATGTTTTCCTTGCTTCCTGTATATTTTGCGGATTCTTCCTGTGCTGTATTCACCGCGTTGGAAGTGATCGTGTCGCCTTCAACGATTTGAGTATTCGCTTTCCAGTCGGCCTCATTGGCGATGGTGCTCAACTCCTGGTATTTTTTGTTGTAGCCATCCAGAAATACCTGGACGCTGTCCTGTAAAGCTTTGTTTGCTTTGTCGTCTGTTGCTGTCGTGTCATTTCCGCATGCAGAGATTAACACAGAAGCGGTAAAGAGTAGGAAGAGATTCTTTATCATTTTCGTTGATTTTGTAGATTGGATGGCAAATGTAGTAAAAAGACCTATAAAAAAGATAGACAATAGACAGTAGGCAATTGGCAATGTGCAATTGGTAAATAACCTTTGTTAGACGGTATATGAAAATGAAACTTCAGAATTCATGTTACGTCACCCTGAGCGGAGTCGACGGGCACACGAATGGATGTATGATGTATAATGGAAGATGTAAAAAACGATTCGTCACCCTGAGAGCGACCAAAGGGAGGTCGTCCCGAGCGGAGTCGAGGGACGAAGGGCACTTTATACTAGGTTGAGAACAACGGTTTCTTCGGTGTGTGTTTTCTCCAGACAAATAAGTTCACCCTAACTGAACAAATTACACCCTCGCTTCATCAGCCCTTCGACTCCACTTAGGGTGACGTGCAACCAACCTTACGTGATACCACCCCATCACTTCATTACACCATCACTTCATCACCTAATATTATTATCTTTGCGTCAGATGTCCTCAAAAAAGCAAAAAGCAATCATTGTTGGTCCCGCATTCCCGTTAAGAGGAGGAATTGCGAATTTCAACGAAGCCTTATGCAGGGCCATGAACGAATCCGGGATAGATACCGAGATCGTTTCTTTTTCATTGCAATACCCAAATTTCCTTTTTCCTGGCAAGACACAGTTCGATAAAGGAAAAGGTCCGCAGGACATCCGCATTCAAACCATCATCAATTCCATAAATCCATTCAATTGGCTGTCGGTAGCAAAGCATATCAAAAAAGAAAAACCCGACCTGGTCATTTTTCGTTATTGGTTGCCTTTTATGGGGCCTTGTCTGGGAACGATTGCCGGAAGAGTAAAGAGCGGAACCAACATCAAAGTCATCGCGATTACTGACAATGTAATCCCGCATGAAAAACGTTTTGGCGACCATGCATTTACAAGATATTTCATCAAACGGTGTGATGGCTTTATAGCCATGTCACAATCCGTCCTTAACGACTTGAAGGAATTCACATCCACGGACAAAAAACGATTGCAGCCACATCCGATTTACGATATTTTCGGTGAAAAGGCTAGTAAACAAGAGAGTCTGAAGCATCTGGGACTCAAAGAAAACGATAAACACCTGCTTTTTTTCGGTTTTATCCGCAAGTATAAAGGGTTGGACCTGTTGCTGGAAGCAATGGCAGACGAACGCGTTAGAAAATTGAACGTAAAACTGATAATCGCCGGTGAATATTACGAAGATCCGGCTCCTTTCAACGAGATTATCCGCAAACACGGTCTGGAGCAGAACATCATCCTTAGGACCGAGTACATTCCTTCTGAGGAAGTACGTTATTATTTCTGCGCCGCCGACATGGTTACTCAGCCCTACAGAACAGCCACCCAAAGTGGTGTGACGCAGATCGCTTACCATTATGAACGTCCCATGCTGGTGACTAATGTAGGTGGACTTCCAGAGATAGTCCCTCACGGTAAAGTAGGTTACATCACTGATATTTCCTCCTCTTCCATAGCAGATGCCATTGTCGACTTCTATTCCAATAATAAAGAAGAGCAATTCACAGCCAACACCGTCATCGAGAAAAAACGCTTCCTATGGAGCAGTTTTGTAGAAGGCCTGATGGATCTCTACAAAACCCTTTAACCCAATTTTTTTATTCCCCTCTTTTCAACCCCATTGTATACTCAAACGACCCTATTACACGTTGAATTACCCCATCACTTCATCACCCCATCACTTCATCACTTTTCAAACATCCAAATTGGCGTAATATTTGACTTCCCACCCTGAATTTTCGTACTTTTGTACCGATTTTTCGTAACAACGAGAACAGCAATTGTATCTTTTCTCAAATTTTGCGTTTTATTAAAAACTAATACCATTCAATATGAAAAACCCGTTTTTAATCGCAGCCGGAATTTTATTCTCTTTGACTGTAGCTGCGCAGGAAGCTCCTAACGAAACAGACGCTTCGGGTAAAAAACAAGGGCATTGGATCAAGTACGATGCAGATCATAAGAAGATCTATGAAGGAAACTTCCTGAACAATGTTCCAACGGGAAAATTTACTTATTTCTTCGACACCGGTGTTCCTTGGTCGATCTCGGTGTTTTCTAACAATGGAACGGTTGCCCGCACCCAGATGTTTGATGCCGGTGGAAAATTAGTTGGTGAAGGAAAATTTGTGAATGAGAAAAAAGACAGCGTTTGGAAATTTTATAACCAGGAAGGCAAAATGCTTTCGGACGAAGTATATGCAAAAGGAGTGAAGAATGGCGTTGCTAAGGTATATTATGCCAACGGACAAGTCTCAGAGGAAAGAACCTGGAAAGCGGGAGTACAGGATGGTCCATGTAAGAAGTATTTTGAGAACGGACAGTTAAAATATTCTGGAGCTTATGCAAAAGATAAAGTGGTGGGGAAAGTGATTTATTATTATGCTTCCGGAAAGATAGATGCAGAAGGATTGTATGTAGACGACTTAAAACACGGCCCCTGGAAGTATTACAAAGAAGAGGGCACTCTGCTTCGCACGGATACTTATCAATACGGAAAGATGACTGCCACTACAGATAAGAACAAGGACAGGGACATCATCACAAAAGAGCAGCAAGCAGAAGAAAAAAAGAATTCACAGCAGTTTGAACTGAAAGATCCCCACCAGGACAATTACAAAGGGGAATATTAAATGAGTAAAAAAGGAAAAGTATTATTGGCAATGAGTGGTGGAATTGATAGTTCCATCGCTGCTTTGTTATTACATGAACAAGGATATGAGGTCGTAGGCATAACGATGAAGACATGGGATTATGCTTCGTCGGGAGGGTCCAGCAAAGAGACCGGCTGCTGCAGCCTTGATTCCATCAACGATGCGAGAATGCTGGCAGTAAACTTGGGTTTCCCGCATTTTATTTTGGATATCCGCCAAGAGTTCGGAAATTACATCATCGATAATTTTGTAGAAGAATACATCGCGGGACGCACACCAAACCCTTGCGTACTTTGCAATACACATATCAAGTGGGAAGCGCTTCTAAAGCGCGCGGACATGCTGGAATGCGACTTTATTGCTACCGGACATTATGCACGCATCCGTCAGGAGAATGACCGTTACGTGGTTTCACGCGGACTGGATACCACAAAAGATCAAAGTTACGTGCTTTGGGGATTAACTCAGGAAAGCCTGAAACGTACCATTTTTCCTTTGCAGGATTTTCGTAAATCGGAGATCAAGCAAATGGCGATTGATAATGGATACGTAGATCTGGCCAACAAAAGCGAGAGTTACGAAATTTGTTTTGTTCCGGATAACGATTACAGAGGCTTCTTAAAGCGAAAAGTGGCCGGACTGGAAGAACGTGTTTCCGGCGGGAACTTTGTGGACAGAACAGGAAGCGTTTTGGGTAAACACAAAGGGTATCCGTTTTATACCATCGGTCAGCGTAAAGGCTTGGAAATAGCCGTTGGTGAGCCTCTGCATGTGCTGGAGATTGTTCCAGAAACGAACACGGTTGTGCTGGGAACCAAAGAAGACTTGGAACAACAGCAAATGACCGTTGGGAAATTCAACCTGATCAAATACGCTTCCATACCCGATAATTCAGAATTTCTGACCAAGATCCGATACAAAGATCCAGGTTCCATGGCAACGGTTTCTCACGAAAAAGACAAACTGAACGTCTTGTTCCACAGCCCGGTTTCCGCAGTCGCCCCTGGCCAGTCAGCTGTATTTTACGAAGGGGAAGACCTTGTTGGTGGCGGCATTATTGAACGTCAGAAACCACTTTTCTAGGCCCATATTTTTAACCACACAGGACACATAGATATTTCATATTTATGTACCTGGGTGGTTAATTTTTCACACTCAATTTTTATGGTGAAGGCGGCTTTATCTTGCTATTTTCTTCTTTCTTTTCCTATGAACCTGAGGGTTGTTTTTTTTCAAAAGTGCTCCAACCTTAAAATTTCCTTTTCCCAACAATATTCCTTAACTTAGCTGATGATTAAATCGCAAGAAATGCAGAAGATCATCGGCTTCTTTTTTGTCTTCATTTTACTTGTTACCGGGGCTAGTTCCTGTAAGAAGGACGATGATACTCCCATTGACCTCGGTTACCGCTATTTCCCTGACCAGGTGGGGCATTATGTGATCTACGATGTGGATTCCTTTTTTTACAACGACTTTATCGTTCCCTTAACCATTGACACGTTCAAGTTTCAATTAAAAGAAAAGATTCAGTCCACATACTTGGACAATCAGAACAGAAGTACCCTTCGTCTGGAACGTTATGTGCGTTTTTACAACGATACAGTTCCTTACAGTTCATTGCCTTGGCTTTTGCGAGATGTCTGGGCGGCTAATCGGACAAGAACAACAGCTGAAAAGGTAGAAGAGAATGTCCGTTACATCAAATTGGCTTTTGCCGTGGCACAAGATAAGACCTGGGATGGAAATGTTCAGAATACAAATGGGGAACAAACTTATTCTTATGAATTCATCAATCAATTCAGAACCATCGGCGGTGGAGGATTCGATTCTGTATTACAAGTAAATCAACTGGATCAAGCATCTATCATCAACAAAAAATTTTCCATTGAGAAATACGCGAAAAGAACCGGCCTGGTCTACAAACAAGTAATTATGGTAGAATCACAGCCAGATCCAGGCTGGACGGCCAGTCAGACATCCCTCTTTTTATCTCAGCCCATTTTAAACCGTGTGACCTCCGGCTATCAGTACACTTATACTTATAATTCCTCCGGCACAGAATAATCTTTTTTATGCAAAAAATCATTTTCTTTTTTTCGTTTTTCTTGCTTATTCAATTTTCAATAGCGCAAACTTCCAAACTATATATTGTTGTTTTGAAGAACAAGAATAATTCTTCTTATTCAACAATCAGACCTTCCGAATTTCTTTCCGAAAAGGCTCTTAAGCGCAGAGCAGCCCAAAACATTTCAGTTAAGGAAAGAGACCTTCCTGTGAATGAATCATACGTTGCTCAGATCAAAAATCTTGGCGTAATGGTGAAGAATCAATCCAAATGGATGAATGCGGTTACGATCTCCTGCGACGATGAAACGAAATTAAACTCGATCAAAGAATTGTCTTTTGTAAAGTCCGTGGTTTTGACGGATGACATGTCCCGGAAAGTGCTTAACAGCTCAAAGTTTGACCTAGAAGTTGCAAAGAATGCTGGCCGTCACACGGAGCTCGAGCAACGAAATGTTGATGACACGGGAGCCAAGTCGATCACAACACTATTAAACTACGGTCCTTCCTTCTTTCAAGCTAACCAGATCGGCATCGACTGTATGCACGATCTTGGATTCATGGGCCAGGGAATGACTATTGCCGTAATTGATGCAGGATTTTACAAAGCGGATTCACTTCCAGCTTTCGACAGTCTTTGGGCAAACAATCAAATCCTGGGCTGTAGGGATTTTGTGACTGGCGATACTTTGGTTTTCGAGGATTATCCTCACGGCATGAATGTACTTTCCTGCATGGGCGGAAACTTACCCGGACAACTTGTTGGAACCGCTCCCAAAGCAAAATTCTGGTTATTAAGATCCGAAGATGCTTTTACAGAAACCTTGCAGGAAGAAATGAATTGGCTGGTAGCCGCGGAGTTTGCTGATAGCGTTGGCGCAGACGTGATCAATTCCTCTTTGGGATACAACAAATTTGATGGAGGAATAGGAGACCATTTTTACTCTGACATGGATGGAAACTCAACAATAGTCACAAATGCAGCCGACTGGGCAGCTGGTGTTGGAATATTTGTTACGAGCAGTGCTGGAAATTCAGGCGGACCTCCTTGGTTCAAGATCACGGCTCCCGCTGATGCCGACAGTATTTTAACCGTTGGGGCTGTTGATTCAGCAGGCGCCGTTACCGGATTCAGTTCCCGTGGTCTGACTTTTGACGGAAGAATAAAACCAAATACTTGCGCCAGAGGCTATCAGGCTGTGATAGCAGCTAATGGAGGGGGAATTACCGGGGCAAGTGGAACTTCGTTTTCATCACCGATCACTGCAGGTGCCGTCGCGTGTTTGTGGCAAGCTCATCCCTCTGCTACCAACATGCAATTGATCTCAGCCATTCAACAAAGTGCTTCACAAGCTATGGTTCCTGATTCTATCATAGGTTACGGCATTCCTAATTTCTGCAAGGCAGATTCGATCCTTGGCTTCATGTTGGGAATCGATGACGTTCTTTCTTTTGATCAC
>JBKJQG010000161.1:0-6416 GCA_046594925.1 Bacteroidia bacterium | reverse complement strand
CAAATTTTAAATTATTCCCATTCAATGGTTGCCGGTGGCTTAGAACTTATGTCGTAAACCACGCGGTTGATTCCTTTTACCTTATTGATGATCTCATTAGATACTTTTCCTAAAAACTCGTAAGGTAAATGACACCAGTCAGCAGTCATACCATCTGTACTTGTTACAGCACGCAATGCAACTGCGTTTTCATAAGTTCGTTCATCACCCATTACTCCTACTGACTGAACAGGCAAAAAGATCGCTCCTGCCTGCCATACTTCCTTGTACAACCCTGATGATTTCAAATTATCAATGAAGATGGCATCGACCTCTTGCAAAATCCGTACCTTTTCCAGCGTGATGTCGCCAAGGATTCGGATGGCCAGTCCCGGGCCCGGAAAGGGGTGACGGTTCAATATAGCCTCATCAATGTTCAGGCTCTTTCCCACTCTTCTCACTTCGTCCTTAAACAAGGTATTGAGTGGCTCAACGATCTTCAGTTTCATGAAATCAGGGAGACCTCCCACATTATGATGCGACTTGATTGTAGCACTTGGTCCTTTTACGGAAATAGATTCTATCACATCGGGATAAATAGTTCCTTGTGCCAGCCATTTCACATCTTCGATGCGTTTTGATTCGTCATCAAACACATCAATAAAAACTTTTCCGATTGCTTTGCGTTTTTTCTCCGGGTCAGAAATGCCTGCCAGTTCTGCATAGAAACGATCTTTTGAATTTACGCCTTTTACATTCAGGCCCATGTGCTTGTAGGATTCTAATACGCCTTCAAATTCATTCTTGCGGAGCAATCCGTTGTCGACAAAGATGCAATACAAATTTTTTCCGATCGCTTTGTGCAGTAATACGGCAGCAACGCTCGAATCGACTCCCCCGCTCAAACCCAACACCACTTTATCGTTCCCAATTTTATCCTGCAACGCTTTCACGGTTGTCTCCACAAAGGAATCAGGCGTCCAGTTTTGCTTGCATCCGCAAATGTCGACCACAAAATTCCTGAGCAGGATCGCTCCTTCGGTGGAATGGTAGACTTCCGGATGGAATTGGATCCCGAAAGTCTGCTCACCTTTTACCTGGTAGCCGGCAAACTTCACGTCCTTGGTACTAGAGATAATCTCGTAATCATCAGGAATTTTAGTGATTGTATCGGCATGACTCATCCAGACCTGTGAATTGTTGCTCACACCTTTGAAAAGTACATTGTCGTCTTTGACGAAAGAAAGGTTGGCCCTCCCGTATTCGCGGTGTTCAGAGGCTTGTACTTCGCCTCCGAATTTATGTGCCATCAGCTGAGCTCCGTAACAGACTCCCAGCAGGGGTAGTTTTTTCTTAAAAGCATCGAGGGATGGATTCGGGGCATCTTTTGCTCTCACGGAGAATGGGCTTCCGGAAAGGATCACACCTTTTATGTCTTTTGAAATTTCAGGGATCTTGTTGTAGGGATGGATCTCGCAATACACATTCAATTCACGCACTCTACGCGCGATCAGCTGGGTGTATTGGGAACCGAAATCTAAAATTAAAATTGTTTCTTGCATGCGCGCAAAGATACAAATTGGCGGTATTGGACGGCATAAAATCTTACTATTTTGTTGATAAATAACTGTGGCGAAAATTTGCTCCTTGCAACCATTCTAGCTAATTTTGAATCAGCAGAATAGAATTAATAATTTCTTAAGACAAATTTGATATTTTTTGGTCCGATTTGCGTAATTTTATACTGTTATATTTTTACTTCCGGTGAACACCCTATAGGATCTGCAAGAATAGCATAAGCATCCGAAACCACTGATCAAATTTTTAGTTTTTTAATGAGGCTCATTGGGATACATATCATTTTATTTTGTGCGCTTGCCGGATTGAGTTTCGGCCAGGTCACTATTTTTTCAGAAAACATGGGGAGTCCTGCGGCAAACACTGCCATAGCTTCCTGGACTGGCTGGCAAAACAATGGTATTCTCACCTTTACAGGAACCGGTGACGTCAGGAATACCACCGCTTCCAGCGGGTATCCTACGGCATCCGGAACAGGTAATGTTTTTATCATCAATACCGTTGGCACCTATTATGAAATTTCGGGAATTAACACTACTTACTACTCCGGCATTACTTTAAAGCTAGGGCATTACAAGTCGACAACGGCCTCAAACAACGAACTGGTAATTGAAACCAGTCCCGACGGAGCAACCTACACACCCTTAACTTATTCTCGAGCAACGGGGACTGGAACTGCGAGCTGGCTGTTGATCACACCAACAGGAACGATTCCCTCCACAGCGAATTTACGGATACGTTTCCGACAAACATCAATATCCCCTCAATTCAGGATCGATGACGTTGTATTGACCGGCAATTGCATCACCCCCGTTACACAAGCCAGCAACCTTACGTTCTCAGCCATATTCGGAACTACGATGACCGTCAGCTGGACAAACGGTTCGGGTGCCTATCGGGTGGTAAAAATAAATACGGTGAATTCATTTACCGCGCCAGCAAACGGAACCAGTCCTATTTCTAATTCTGTTTATGGAGGAACGGGGGAACAGGTGGTCTATAATGGTAATTCAAACAGCGTAACCGTAACCGGGCTAATTCCGGGTGCGACTTATTGGTTCGAAGTTTTTGAATACAATTGCACGGGGATAAATACTTTTTATAACACTGCTACCGCTACCAACAACCCATTGAGCCAAGCAACTTGCAATTGCTCCTCACCAGGAGACTATTATCGATCGCTATTTACCGGCAACTGGACAACAGCCGGAAATTGGGAATCATCTTACGACAACATCACTTGGATAACAGCAACCCTTGTTCCTACCAGCGCTGCTGCTGCGGTAACTGTCCGAAACCCGGACGTCATCACCATTGATGCGAATGCTTCCGCTCCAACTCTGACGATAAACTATGGCGGAACCTTGCAGGCCAACAGTACAAGTTTTGTGACTTTAACCTTGACAGGTGACCTTGTGAATGACGGAATATTTCAAATGTATGATCCAAGCACCAAAGCGGTGGATGTGGTTTTTACCAAAAACGGAAACCAGAACATTTCGGGGACGGGTGTCACCACAAATTTTTACAGCATCGGCCTGAACATGGGAACATCGAGAAGTAACATCCTGGATATTTCAGCCAGCAATTTCAGTTGTCTCCCATCACGCGCGCTCTTGTTCAACAGCTCCAATGCAAACGTCCTTACAAACGGAACCATTAAATTTTCAGGAAGCTATACTTTTTCCGGACCGATCTTTAAAACAGGATTAAGCTATGCAATTGCCAATAAGGCCGGAGTATGGCTCAACAATCCGAACGTGAACATCACATCATCCAACGACTCGTATGATGTTTCCGGATTGTTAAAAGTAACCTCTGGAACTTTGAATGTAGGAATAGTCATCGGAAACAGCATCCGTTTGTTGGCCGGCGGTCAGATGGTTGTGCAAGGAGGCACAGTAAATGTTTCAGGAAGAATCCAAGCTAACAATTCAGGTGGAACTGCTCAAGGGACATTGTCCTACAATCAAAGCGGAGGAGTTGTAACACTTACTACGGCGGGATCAAATACTCATGCATCCATCTCTGACTTTCATTTTGTAATTACAACAGATACATTAATCATGTCGGGCGGAACACTTGTTTTCAGAAACGTTGCCACTACCGCGAGTGATCTGAAACACCTTGGGTACAGCCTCATTACAGGCGGCACCATGCAGTTTGCGGATGCCAGCTCTGCTTCGGCAATTGATTTCGAAATTGAAACCGGTGCAACTTCTTATTTGCCTTCACTTGTTCTTAACAATGCGGCGGGTTTGGGTACTTCACTTTATCCGGGAACCGACATCTCGGTGAAAGGGAGCATCACGATCAATAGTGGAACAACATTGGACAATGATTGGGGCTCGGGATTTTATTATAATTTTTCTTTGACCGGGAACTGGAACAATGACGGAACATTCCTGCACCACAACCAAAAATATGTTCAGTTCAACGGATCATCCGCTCAGTTCATAACCGGAACTACCACTACCCTCTTCAATCAACTGATTTTAGCCAATGCCTGGGGGCTCACTTTATCAAGTCCTGCAACGATCAACGGAACTTCCGGAGTGCTTACGTTGTCATCAGGTAAGTTGTATACCAGCAGCACCAATATTCTCGCTATGATGGCGGGAACTTCTGTTGCCGGAGCAAGCAACAGCAATTTTGTTTATGGACCGATGTCGAAAACTGGTTCCACCGATTTTATATTCCCGGTTGGAAAAGATCTTCAATACAGACCTATTTCCGTGACTTCTTTAACGGGATCCGAAACATTTACAGCAGAATATTTTCACGCCGACCCTGACGCTGTTCCTTATGATGTGACGCTGATGGATCCTACGTTGGATCATATTGGACGATGTGAATACTGGATCTTAAACCGGGCAGGAAGTGTGAATGCAAATGTAACACTCAGCTGGAACACATATAGTTGCGGCGTTTCCTCATTGCCAGATCTTGCGGTTGCCCGCTGGGACGGAGCCATGTGGAAAGATCATGGCAACGGAGGGACGACAGGTTTTCCGGCAACCTCCGGAACCGTCATTTCTAGCGCAGCCGTGACTTCATTCAGTCCTTTTACGCTAGCCAGCAGAGTTACGGCTGGGGCAGTAAATCCTTTACCTGTTGAATTGATCTCATTCACAGCAAGCTTTAATTCCAGTAATACAGTAGATGTGAAATGGACAACCGCTTCTGAAACCAACAACGACTATTTCACAGTGGAACGTTCAGCCGATGGAATGAGATTCGACAAGATCAACCAGACAGATGGAGCAGGAAACAGTAGTAGCGTCCTTAACTATTCAACGACTGACTATACACCATTATCAGGCGTGTCTTACTACAGATTGAGACAAACAGATTTTGATGGGAATGAGGAATTCAGTCAGATCGTTTCAGTTGAAAAGAACGCGACGGATTTTGAGATTATCAATACAGTTCATGAAACAACTCAGGGCCAGTTGACAGTTTATTTTAATTGCGGCAGCGATTGCAACATTGCCCTTGAGCTTTATGACATCAGCGGCAAAAAAGTTTTTTCCTCCCCTAAGAATGTTCTTGAAAATAATTCGGGTATTGTTATTCCTACCTCTTCTCTTGCGGGAGGCATTTACCTCATCAAGGCCAGCAACGGCAGTAGTCTTGTTTTCAGAAAAGTTAAGTTGTAACCAAATGTTTAATGGTTTGCTTCCTATATCATAGAAATATAGGGCACACCTTGAATCCATAGGCGCTGTAGGCGCTAAGCTCTGCCTAGTGACTTGCTTTTACTTTAGCTTCCTCATCCGTAAGCGCTAGGCTCTGCCTAGTGACTTCGTTTTCATTAACCTCCTGCATTCGTAAGCGCTAGGCTCTGCCTAGTGACTTGCTCTTACTTTAGCCTCTTGCCTAACTGAGTAACACTCCGTAAGCGCTAGGCTCTGCCTAGTGACTTCGGTTTGCTTAGCCTCCTGACCAATTGATTAACACCCCAGTCGACCTTTCTTTTCAAACAAAATATCTTATCCGCTTTTAAACGGATAGAAATACTTCTTAATCGAGAAGAATCTTGGACTCAATTACATTTGTTCTTATGTCAGAGAAATATAAAACACACAGTGATGGACTTTACTTTGTTAGCTTTAGCGTCGTAGGATGGATTGACCTCTTTACCAGGAGAGTCTATCAAGAAATCTTAATTGAAAGCCTGCAATATTGCCAGAAAAACAAGAACTTGAAATTATATTGCTATTGCATAATGCCAAACCACGTTCATTTTATTACTTATTCAGAAAACAGAGGACTTTCTTCAACATTGAGAGACATGAAATCATTTACCGCAAAACAGCTACTAAAAGCTGTTGTCGAAAATCCTCAAGAAAGCCGGAAAGAATGGCTTCTACATCAATTTGAAAATTATGGAAAGAATAGTCCTCAAAAGCAGGACATGCAATTTTGGAAGCACGACAATCATCCTTTCTTCCTGTATTCTAATAAAATGATCCAGCAGAAAATTGATTATATACATTTCAATCCCGTTGAGGCAGGATTTGTAAATCAACCCGAGGAATGGAGAATGAGTTCAGCAAATGAGGATGGGCCAATAAAATTGGATGAGAGAGTTTGACCTGTGAGCAATGTTTACAGGCTATTGTTTCACTAGGCGGAGCCTAGCGCTTACGCTCTGACTACTATTTCACTAGGCGGAGCCTAGCGTTTACGTTCTGATTACTATTTCACTAGGCAGAGCCTAGCGTTTACGTTCTAACTACTATTTCACTAGGCAGAGCCTAGCGCTTACGTTCTGATTACTGTTTCACTAGGCGGAGCCTAGCGCTTACGTTCTGATTACTATTTCACTAGGCAGAGCCTAGCGCTTACGTCCTGAT
>JBKJQG010000379.1:0-3081 GCA_046594925.1 Bacteroidia bacterium | reverse complement strand
ATTTCAGCGGAAGAATAATTCACGAAAAAGTTGCCACAGGTTGGGTTAGGGTAAATTATTAGGTCTGAAGCGTTTTCGCCTTGTTGGATCTCAGTGATAATACTTGATTCTGAAATTTTTGTGAGGTAACTTTGATAGGCGCTGCCTGAGTAGCATCCGGCTACATAAATTTTCCCTGTAGAATCCAGACAAAGACCAGTTGCATCTCCTGCGATTCCCGATGGCTGAATCTCAGAATCTAATGCCCATAAGAGATTCCCGTCAATGTCGTATTTAATCAGGTAAGGCTTAAATTGCCCATTCAAAATATAGGAATCAAAATGAATAGTATCATCTCCTATTTTTCCCGTAACGAAAGAATTACCTGCGATATCAACAGTTAGTGTAAAACAATCAGTCAGTGTGATACCCGGACTTATACCGTAAGAGTATTTCATCCATTGGTAATTTCCCAACGGATCGAATTTAACCAAATACATATTATTTCCATTTGTCGATACAATATGACCATCAAATTCCATATACTGTCCAAAAGTACCTGCAACAAATGCGTTGCCTAAAGAATCAAGCCCTAATCCACTTACAGGGTCGTAGACGCCATAAGTTTTCCCTACCTTCGCCCACTGAACATTCATATTTGAATCGAATTTAGCTAGGAAAGCGTTCTCCCATGAGTTCGAAGATATGTATATCATTCCGGGTCCCTCACCAACGGTCATCGTTCCATAGACGCTCCCTGAGATATAAAAGTTGCCGGCAATATCAACTTCTAAAATTTTTAGCCCCATGGTACCGATTACTTTCGCCCATATAAAATTTCCTGCGGAGTCTACCTTTCCTATAAAACCATGGTCTGCAGGGATTGTGTCATTCGCCAAGTAAAGAGGTTGAGTGGTTGCATAGCCTCCTAAATAAAATTCGCCCGATGGCAAGGAGTATATGTCCCCCAAATATGCTTTCTCTCCTAATGTTCGTGCCCATAGGCAATTACCATTTGAATCGTGTTTAGCGTAAAAACCCACCATATGATTAACAGTGTCAGTTAAAACGACTCCACCAATTAACGCGGTATGATAAAATCGGCCAATCGAATATGAATTACCTGCAAAATCAGTACTCATTTTATCCATTACGGCGCTGTAAGGACTTTGCCACTGCAATTGTCCACTAAAATCAAATTTAGCCATAAAATAACCCAATGAATCCGTGTACACTATTCTGTTTGTATACACGTTCCCTCCCGCATCGGTTTGGATAAATTTTCGATCCGCCGAAAATCCATATCTATCAAATGAAGAAGACCATTCGACCGTTTGTGCGAATAAAGCACAAGTGTGAATATAAAAGATCGAAAGAAAAAGTAGCAGTCGTTTCATTTTGTCATCATTTTAAATCACCACCACCTTTTTAAACTTTAAATTCTTCCCATTCCTGATCTGCACAGTATAGATCCCTTTCGAGAAATTACTGGTACTGATCTCCTTTTTAAACTCTCCCTGAAAACGGGGGATCTTTTCCGAATAAACTTTTTGGCCTAATGCATTGAGCACTGTCAGTTCGAGCGTTGTTATTTCAGCGGAAGAATAATTCACGAAAAAGTTGCCACCGGTTGGGTTAGGGTAAATTATTAGGTCTGAATCGTTTTCCGTTTGTTGGATTTCAGTTGTGATGCTCGATTCTGAAATTTTTGTGAGGAAGGATTTTTCCTTGTAAGTTCCATGACTTCCACCAATATACAGGTTTCCTAAGTGATCGAGGCAGAGGTCGGTTCCTTCGCCAACTGTCCCTGATGGCAGTATGTTCGATTCCATAGCCCATAAAAGATTTCCGTATGTGTCGTATTTAATTAAATAGGGTTTCTCATGACCATTTAAAGTAAATGAATCAAATTGAACTGTGTCGTTCGAGGTTCCTCCTGTTACAAAGGAATTTCCCGCATCGTCCACTTCGAGGGCATAACAGTCTGCATGTGTAGTGCCGCTACTTAATCCGGATGAATACTTCATCCATTGATAGTTTCCCGATGGGTCAAATTTAACCAGGAACATGTTCCCGCCTCTGGTGGATACTCCGCTTGTGCCAAACATCATATAAAATACTAAAGTACCTGCCATATACGCATTGCCGACTGCATCCAGTTCAAAGCCGTTTGCTTGTCCGTCGCAAGTTTTACCGACATGGGCCCACAATGGATTTAAATTGGAGTCGAGTTTTGCAAGGAATACGTTGATCCAGGAGTTGCCAGAAATGTACAATAAACTATCAGAATTGCCCAAATAACTTGTCCCAAGAATTCCGCCCGAAACGTAAAAATTTCCTAATGCATCAATTTTTAAATATCTATAGTCCAAAAGACCTCCAATAGGCTTTGCAGATAGCACAACACCAGCGCTGTCTAACTTACAAATAAATCCTTTATTACTTGGAACAGTATCTCCAGATAAATAAAGCGTGTCTTGGGCAAAGCCAACCATATAAAATATTCCGGATCGTGAGGGCGAAATATCCCCCAGAAATGTTCGTTCACCAAATTTTTTTGCCCAAAGGCAAGTGCCATTTGAATCGTATTTTGCGTAAAACTTGACTGCATGGTGAGCAGTGTCATTGATATTTATCCCTCCAACAGTTGCATTCATATAAAAGCGTCCAATCAAATAGGTGTTTCCTGTGGAATCTGTCGTCATTCGATCCCATTCTACCCCAGTGTATAAGCTTTGCCAAATGAGAGCTCCAGAGTGCGCAAACTTGGCTATGTGGTATCCTACCGAAGGAATGTATAACATTCTTGCGGTATATATATTCCCGGCTGCATCGTGCTCAATAAATTTACAGTCATGATAAGATGCACTGGCCTTATTGAACGACGATGACCATTCTACGGTTTGGGCGATTGAAGCACAAGTGTGAATATAAAAGATCGAAAGAAAAAATAACAGTCGTTTCATTTTGTCATCATTTTAAATCACCACCACCTTTTTAAACTTTAAATTCTTCCCACTCCTGATCTGCACGGTATAGATCCCTTTCGAGAAATTACTTGTACTGATCTCCTTTTTAAACTCTCCCTGAAAACGGGGGATC
>JBKJQG010000364.1:0-18022 GCA_046594925.1 Bacteroidia bacterium | reverse complement strand
TCTTTTGAAGGTGGTGTATGTTCAGCTTTTTGACCGTAGTACTTCTGTTACCTTATTTGTTACGTCTTTCTTTATTTCTTTTATTGCCTACTGCCTACTGCCTACTGCCTACTGTTTACAGCCTATTGCCTATTGTTTACAGCCTACTGCCCATTGCCTATTGCTTATTGCCTATTGCCTATTGCCTACTACCCATTGCCCATTGCCTACTGTCTACTGCATATTGCCTACCAACTAATCCCCAAATTCGCAGCCACTCATAAAGCTCTTTGTTTCTTGGTGCCAAGGGAAATTATTATTTGATTTCATATTCTCCCAATAGAATTTACCTCGTTTCACATCGTAATTCCCGATCTGATTCATAGTCTCTGCTTCAAACAATCTTCCATTTACCATCACGTATTTGATCGACTCTGTATTGCGAATATTCTCTAAAGGGTTTTTATCCATGACAACCAGATCAGCCAGCTTTCCGATTTCCAAAGAACCAATCTGATCATCCATACCAATGTAGTTTGCACCATTCATTGTTGCACATCTGATCGCTTGTAATGGTGTTAATCCGCCCATTTGCAGCATCCATAATTCCCAGTGTGCGCCAATCCCCTGAATCTGTCCGTGTGAACCTAAATTTACTTTCACTCCTGCATCTGTTAATTTTTTGCAGGATTTTGAAACCTGGATCCACCCGTGTTCATATTCTTCATCGGGTATGATCTTGCGGTGACGGGAGCGTGAATCAATTACGCTGCGTGGATAGAAGTTCAACAGTCGCTTGTTTTCCCAAACGTTTGTTTTCTGATACCAATAGTCTTCTCCGTTAATCGCTCCGTAAGTGACAATGAGAGTAGGAGTGTAACCAGTTTTACTCGCACTCCATAATTTGATCACATCGCTACTTAAGTCAGCAATGGGAATGTTGTGCTCAATCCCCGTATGTCCGTCGAGGATCTCACTCATGTTGTGAAAAAAGGTGGAGCCTCCTTCAGGAACGACCTGAATCTTCAGGTCGCGTGCGGCTTGAATAACTTGCTGTCTTTGCTCTCTCCGCGGTTGATTGTAACTCTTTACGGAGAAAGCACCAAATGCTTTTGTTCGTGCAATTGCCGAACGTGCGTCGTCCAGATTGTTTATCACGGCTTTAAAATCTCCTTCAGCACCGTACAAAATCGTTCCGGTGGAATACACTCGCGGACCAACTAGGTAGCCAGCTTTCACCATTTCCGATTGTGAAAAACACATTTCAGAAACGGAAGAAGGATCGTGAGTTGTTGTTATGCCAAATGCAAGATTCGCATAATAACTCCACTGTTTTTGTGGACTTGGTCCGACTCTCCAGGTGTTTAAGTGCGAATGCACATCCACCATTCCCGGCATAATGGTCTTTCCTTTGCAATCGATGGTTTTTATGTCAGCAGCCAATTTTATTTCCGCTGAATTTCCAATTGCTTCAATTTTATTTTCGTTGATGATGATGGTTCCGTTCTCGATCACCTCATCGCCCTTCATGGTAATGATGCGCGCATTGATCAATGCCAACTTGCCTTTTGGTTTATCCGACGGTAACTCAAGGTTTATTTTTATTCCTACGGAGTCCATTGCTGCCGGCTTATCCGGCGAGCCTTCCATGAATGTGAAATGGTCTTTCAGCACCGTTGTGAAATACTCATCGCTATAGGTCCAGTGGATTTTTTTACTGTCTTTGCTCCAGTGTAAATTCAATCCTGCATCTTTTGCAATTTGTGCAGAGGGAACGGCTTCCATTTTTGCACTTAGATCCATCGGCTTTCCTGTTTTTGGAAAAGCTGCTACATAAGCTTTGAACAGCTCAATGTAAGCTACCCAATTGCCGTCGGGGCTAACGGAAACAGAAGTCGCATACTTGGAAGTGAAATGTGTTCTTGGTTCTTTCCCGTCTATGGAGATACTCTTATAGGTTTTTTCTTCGCCTTCAGATGACTGGTATAGTACCCGGTCGTTTCCGATAAATTGAGGATCTGCTCCGTCCTTTGAAAGCAACTTTGGAACGGCACCTAATCTGTTTTCGATGATGTAGAGCCCGGGATTCACGCAGAATGTAAAGCCCATATGATCGTTGCCATCTTCCTTTTGGTAAACGATATATTTTCCATCAGGAGAGAAATGTGGTGTTCTGTAAATTCCTTTTTCTGAAGTCACTTTCACTGCTTTTTTATCGGCGAGATTCATTTTCCAAACAGCCCCCAGATTATCGTCGTTCCAGGTTGTGTAAACGATTTCATTAGCGGTAGATGAGAAGGAAGGCTCAAATTCAAAATCTGTTGAAGTAGTTAATCTCACAGGTATTCCAGCAGGCAGGTCTTTTTTCCATAAAAAACCGACTGAATTAAAAAGCACTGTTTTTTCATCAGGAGAAGTGGTGGCATTGCGGATCACTTTCACGTTGAACTTCTCCGGGGCAACTTCTTGTCGGAATTTTAAGGCATCAATAATCTTGTGTTTAGATACGGCGGTGAAAGGGATTTCTACTGTTGAAGATTTCGTGATGTCGAGATTCAATAATTTTCCATTGGCCCATAAAATAATGTGTGACGCATCCAACCAACTGAAACCGGGATACAAACCGAAGATCGCCCAAGCTTCTTGCTGATCCTTGCTCAATTTATCGTATACCGGCCATTCTTCACCGGTTTCCATGTTCCTCAAATACAGTACTGAAGCTTCGTGCACACGTCTTACAAAGGCCAATGTTTTTCCGTCTTTCGAGATCTGGGGACGAACTGCTCCTCCCGGGCCACCCGTGATCACGTCGGTTTCACCGGTTATTCTGTCGAAACGTTTGATGACGTAGATCTGTGAATTGGGATCTTTATTGTATTGAAAAAATCCACCCGGATACATGTCCTCACTATAATAGATGTATTTCCCATCAGCGGAGGCACAGGGCTCACCTGCATCCTGCTGCTCATTTTTTTTCTTTGTCAATTGCAAACCTTCTCCTCCTGAAATGTGGTACATCCACATTTCGCCTGCACCCATGGAACGGGTGGAGGAGAAGTGTTTTCTGGCGACCAGGTATTGTCCGTCGGGCGTCCACACAGCATTGTTTAACAATCTGAAATTTTCTTTGGTTATTTGTTTTGCATTGGACCCATCGCTGTTCATCGTCCAAATGTTATCGCCTCCGCCTGCATCGCTGGTAAAAGAAATCTTTTTTCCATCCGGACTGAACCTCGGTTGCACTTCATAAGGGAATCCGCTGCGCAACACTTTTGCTTCTCCTCCGGTAACAGGTAAGAGGTAAATGTCACCTAACAAATCAAACACTATGCTTTTGCCATCAGGACTCACGTCGGAACTCATCCAGGTCCCTTCATTGGTGGTAAATTCTAATTCTTTATAAGTCCCTTTGGGTTTGGAAACATCCCATTTACCTGCCTTACTGGCCGACAGGGTATCTTTTTCTTTGTCGGTTTGCGCAAATGCGCTGAACCCAATAAGCGTGATCGCCAGGAGGAATGAATTTTTTTTCATGTTTTGATTTATTTGAGAACTAATTAAGTAATAAAAAGTGAGAAAAAGCAGAAAAAAGGATGAGTGGTCACTTTCAAGTACTTTTTATGATCTTTTTAAGGACTCATCTAATAAAATTGAGCACATCAGCACAAAAAGGCTCTGATCGAATTCAAAGGCAAAAATTGGCAGTTTGTCGATAAAATAAGCATATTAGTGAGTATATTTTAGCTCCGACTCCTAATTTCTTGTGGGTTATTGGGTGAAGAAAAAAGCAACTTTTCTTGCATTGGCAGGCATCATTGGTTTACATTTAACAAAACTATTCGAACTCTCAACTATTTGATTTTTTTAATTTTTTAATTCAAAAAATTATGGCTATGCTCTCTAGGCTCAAACAGGCATTTATTCTACTCGTACTCACACTCGGTGCTGTAAAAACTGTGAATGCGTCCCACGTACAAGGAGGTAATATTACCTACACTTGTTTAGGCGGAAATCAGTTCGAAGTAACTTTGGCACTTTATCGTGATTGTGCCGGTGTTGCTGCTCCAGTAAGTGTTTCTATCAACCGTAAATCCATTAGTTGCGGGATCAATGCGAATTTCACATTGACAAAAATCGCAGGTACGGGGATTGAAGTAACACCTATTTGTCCTACGTCCGCTACTCAGTGCACTGGCGGAACTTTGCCAGGTGTACAGGAATACATTTACAAAGGCATTGTGACATTGCCTCCTTGTTCGGATTGGATTTTATCCTATACACTTTGTTGCCGTAATAGCGCGATCAACACGATTTCTGCTCCTTCTTCACAAAACATGTACATCGAAGCAACATTGAACAACCTTGCATTTCCATGTAATGATTCTCCGACCTTTACCAACAGGCCTGTACCTTTTGTTTGTGTGGGCCAGCCTTATTGTTTTAACAATGGCTCCATAGATCCTGATGGAGATTCATTATCCTATACCCTCATTCCGCCGCGTCATACCGCTACTGTTAACGTTACCTATTTACCCGGTTTCTCTGCAACACAGCCTTTAACATCTTCTCCTCCTTGTACATTCAACCCTTTAACAGGTGACATGTGCGTAACACCAACACTAATTCAGGTATCGGTATTTACTGTATTGGTGAAGGAATGGAGAGGCGGAATTCTTGTCGGAAGCGTCATGCGCGACATCCAAATCAGAACGATCACATGTACAAATAACAATCCTTACCTGAACGGGATCAACAACACCGGAAGTTATACTATGAATGCTTGTGTCGGTTCTCCCATCACTTTTAATATCCCAACATTCGATGTGAATGCTTCACAAAACGTTACTTTGTCTTGGAATGCAGGTATAGCAGGTGCTTCATTAAATCTCGGAACAGGTGCGCGCCCAACAGGTGTGTTCACGTGGACTCCGACATTGGCAGATGTAGGAAGTGTTCCGCATTGTTTTACAGTCACGGTCACTGATAACAATTGTCCGCTCTTTGGAAGTCAGACGTACTCATTTTGTATCACAGTAGGTGGATTTACCGCCACTACAGCCACCACCAATGCCATTTGTACGGCAGCCAACGGTACGGCGAGTGTAAACGTAGCATCAGGCGCAGTTTTACCAATAACTTATAACTGGACACCCACGGGAGGGACCGGTCCTACAGCAACAGGTCTTGCTGCAGGATCTTACACTTGTACGGTTACAGATGCTAACGGCTGTATTCAACCATTCCCGGTAGTCGTTGGTCTTACCCCTGGCGGCACAGCTGCCATTAGTTCATTTGCAAACGTAACTTGCAATGGGGCTTCAAATGGAACAGCTACAGTGTCTGTAGCAGGTGCTTTTACTCCGGCATTGACTTATCTTTGGTCACCAAGTGGTGGAACAGCCGCTACAACAACCGGCCGGCCTCCCGGAACATATACCGTTACAGTGACGGACGCAAACGGCTGTACTGCTACAGCTACGCAGGTAATCACACAACCGACACCTTTGACCGTGAACCCTACATTTATTAACGTCGCTTGTTTCGGTGGAAGCACAGGAACAGCAACAGCCACTCCTGGTGGTGGAACCGGCCCTTACACTTATTTATGGATGCCCGGAGCATTTACAACACCTTCGATCAGCTCATTATCAGTAGGAACTTACACCGTAACAGTGACCGACTCAAAAGGATGTACCGTAACCGGAACAGCGACGATCACTCAGCCTCCCGCTTTGGTTATCGCATCTGTTCCAGTGAATGCAAACTGCGGATTAGCGAACGGTTCTGCGACCGTTTCCGGAACAGGTGGATTCGCTCCATATACATGGGCTTGGTCAAACGGACAAACGGGTTCCTCAGCAACAGGATTGCTGGCTGGAACTTATACCGTTGTAATTACCGACTTAAACCTTTGTACTGCTTCAGCTCCCGTAACGATCGGAACCATTGCCGGACCAACCGCTTCGATAGTTACTTCTACCAACGTATCGTGTTTTGGTGGAAACACAGGCAATGCAACCATTGGAATTACAGGCGGAACGCCTCCGTTTACTTATTTGTGGAGCAATGGACAAACAACTCCTACAGCAAGTAATTTAATTGCCGGCATTTATTCGGTTACAGCTACAGATGCCACAGGATGTGTAGCATCTACAAGTATTGTGATCACACAGCCCCCTGTACTTGTCGCAAATGCCGTAAAAACAAACCCTATCTGTTTTGGAGGATTAACTGGTACTGCAACAGCAAGTGCTGTAGGCGGAACCAGTCCTTACAGCTACGTATGGACATCTCCGGGAAGTCCAACGACACCAATTGTGACCGGACTAGGAGCAGGAGTATACACTGTAACCGTAACGGATGCTAAAGGCTGCACTCAGACAGCGACGGTGACCCTCGTAAACCCTCCAACATTGAGCACCGCCATAACAAGCGTGAATGTGTCCTGTAACGGAGCCTGCAATGGAACAGCCTCAGCAACTGTCAGCAGCGGAACGCCGCCTTATACTTATTTATGGAATAACCCAACTGCGCAAACAACTGCTAACGCAACTGGATTGTGCGCCGGAAGCTTCACCGTGAATGTTGCGGATGCGAATGGTTGCCCCTCTCAAGGCGTTGCCGTTATTACACAGCCAACAATATTAACCAATGTTGTATCATCAACAGGTAACTTATCCTGCTATGGTGTTTGCACCGGATTTGCTCAGGTAACAGCGGGTGGCGGAACAGCTCCTTATACCTACAATTGGACACCTAGCGGGGGCACAACAGCAACGGCTTCTTCTTTATGTGCCGGAACTTATACTTGTACAGTTACCGATGCAAAGGGATGTACCAAGGTTGCGGTTGCAACGATTACTCAACCCACACTCCTCACCTCAGTGGTTTCAGGAACAGACATTCACTGTTTTGGTTCTTGTGACGGAACCGGTGTTATATCCTTTGCGGGAGGAACACCTCCTTACTCATTCTTGTGGACACCAAGCATGCAATCTGTATTTAATCCTAGTAACTTATGCCCGGGTGTAAATACAGCCACTGTGACGGATGCAAACGGATGCACAGTAACAGGCAGCATCACCTTAACGCAGGCATTCACCCCATTAGCGGTCGCTGTTTCTGTAACAAATTCAAACTGTGGCCAGTCAAACGGCAGCGCTTGTGCAACGCCAAGCGGCGGATTGGCACCTTATTCTTATATCTGGAACGATTTAAGTGTCACTATGACGACCTGCGCAGATTCACTTTCAGCTGGAACTTATTTAGTAGATGTGACAGATGCTAATGGATGCCTGGCGACTACTGTAGCCAATGTCAACGATATCTCTGCTCCTTCATTGGCAATGATTTCTCATACAGATCTTTTGTGTAACGGTTTAACAAATGCGACTGCAACGACCTCGATCACCGGTGGAGTGGGGCCTTACAGTATTTTGTGGACGCCTGGTGGGCAAACAGTTCAAAACCCTTTGAATCTTGCAGGTGGTGTAAATACGATGACGGTAACAGATGCAGCAGGGTGTATTTCATCTGTTTCAGTAACGATCCTGGAACCTCCTCCTATTAACCATGCGATTTCTGCGATTACCAATGTAACTTGTTTTGGCGTGTGTAATGGAACAGCGACAGTGGTTGCAGCAGGAGGAACGGGAAGTCTTTCGTTCTTATGGGATGATCCGGCTTCACAAACTACCGGGACAGCAACTGGCTTGTGTGCCGGAACTTTCGAGGTAACTACTACAGATGCAAATGGTTGTTTTGTTTTAGATACAGCTTTGATCGTTTCACAACCGGGCGCATTAGCAATCAATACTAGCACTACTACTAACATTACTTGCTTTGGTGATAATGACGGAAGCATTACAACAACTGTAACGGGCGGAACCCCATTTTATACTTTTGCATGGGCACCGAGCGGTGGAAGTGCACCGGTAGCAAATGCACTCGCACCTGGGACATACACACTAACAGTGACGGATCAAAACGGTTGTACAATTAATCAGAATTGGACAATCACGCAACCTACTTTATTGACGAGTACGTCTGCATTTACGGCGTCTACCTGTGGCCAGGCGAATGGTACTACAACGATAACACCTGCTGGTGGTTCCCCTGCATACTTGTATCAATGGAACGACCCTTCATTGCAGACAACAGCTACGGCAACGGGGTTGCTCGCTGGAACGTACAATGCGATCGTAACGGATTCACATGGATGTCTCACTTCACAAAATTATGTGGTGAATGATCTTTCCGGCCCGGTGATCGATACAGTAACGTCCACGCCGGTAATTTGTTTCAGCGGAAATACCGGAAGTGCAACGGTGACGTTGGTGCCGGGAACAGGTACAGCGCCTATTGCCTTTGATTGGAACCCGGGCACTCAAACAGCAACCACGGCAACAAATCTTACAGCAGGGACTTATAGTGTGATCGTAACGGATGCAAATGGATGTTCTGCGACGGGAGTGGTAGGCGTGAGTCAGCCTCCCTTACTGGAGCTATTTGTCAGCCCTTCTAACACGATCTGTTACGGAGATACTGCACAAGTTTATGCAGCAGCGTCCGGCGGAACACCCGCCTATACGTACTTCTGGCTAGGTGCTTCCGGTACAGGATTCAGTGGCGGCGGTCCGCACATGGTAACCCCGACAGCCACCACCAGCTACACGGCACTTGTGATAGATAATAACGGATGTAGCGCAGGACCATTGGATATGTTTGTTTTTGTAAAACCTCCTTTATCTGTGCTTGCAAATGATACTTCAATTTGTGACGGAGATGCTGCTTTTATATATGCGATTGGTTCCGGCGGAAATGCAGGTCCATATACTTATTCCTGGAGCAACGGTGCTCTTACTTCCTCACAAAGTGTAACACCTCCGGCAGCATCGGTGACAACCACCTACACTGTTACTGTTAATGATGGATGTTCTGCAGCAGCTACCGATGTATCAACGGTGACTATTAATCCGGGGTCGATTGGAATTATGCAGGCTTTGCCAACTTCAGGTTGTGAACCTTTGTCTGTTTCATTTACTGGCGCAAGTAACAATGGGGCAACTTACACTTGGGATTTCGGCGTTCCTGGTGCAAGCGCGGCTGGATCCAACGTAACTTATGTCTACACGAACCCTGGAGTTTATGATGTGGAACTTACGATCATTACAGCATTCGGATGTGAAACCATCATCGATAGCATCGATTACATTACAGTGTATCCGAAACCGGATGCGGAGTTCGTAGCTTCACCAAATCCAGCATCATCCATATCACCAATTGTTTCCTTTACTGACCTTTCTACAGTAGCAAGTGAGATCACAAGTTGGAGCTGGAATTTCGGAGACCCCTTGAGCACTTCAGATAGTTCAACTGTTCAGAATCCAATCTATACATACTCTGGGGCAGGCGCGAATACCGTGACATTGATCGTGACCAACCAATATGGTTGTCAGGACGTGGCCCAGCACGTTGTCGAAGTCATTGATGATTTTGTATTCTTCGCTCCAAATGCCTTTACTCCCGACGGAGATGGCACGAATGACGTCTTCCTTCCTCTGGGAATTGGATACGACATCAGCACATTCGGAATGATGATTTTCGACCGCTGGGGGAACATGATTTATGAAACAGACGATCACAACAAGGGTTGGGATGGAAGAGCTAATGGCGGTTCCGATGTTGCACAGGTGGATGTTTACGTTTGGAAAGTGGAGTTGGAGGACAACAAAGGATTATTACATAACTACACCGGTACAGTTACCATTGTAAAATAACTTTTTTGATAAGAAAAATCCCTTGAGTCCTCTCAGGGGATTTTTCTTTTGCAGAGCATTCGAAGAACTAAAAATAGTGTACATTCGTACAATTAAAAAACAAACAAAAAGCCGAGCATGAAACAACTTACGAAAGCATCTATTCTCTGCTTTTTCTTCGTTTTTTCTGTAGTTAAAGTAAATTCTCAATCTATTGGTGGAACAACAAGTGGATCAGCTACTTATTGCTCTACGACAAATTCCGGATTCGTGACTGTTACCGGATTCACAGGAAGCATTCTGAATTGGCAATCCTCCACCGACGGAGGAGCGACTTGGAGTAGCATTTCGAATACCACTCCGAATCAAACGTATTTTAACTTGGCTCAAACCACCTGCTATCAGGCGGTTGTACAAAATGGGGTCTTTCCTCCAGATACCTCCACCACGGTCTGCATCACCATTTTTCCTGCAAGTGTGGGAGGAGCGATCAGCGGAGGAGGAACATTTTGCGCCGGCTCAGGTCCCGGCTCTTTAACATTGGCAGGCTATACAGGAAGCATCCTTTATTGGCAATCTTCTACAGATGGAGGTTCAACTTGGACCACCATTCCAAATACGACAGCCACTGAAAGCTATTTGAACATTACTACCAGTACGATCTACTGGGCCATCGTTCAAAACGGAGCCATGTGTCCCACAGACACATCCACTCAGGCTTCTTTCACAATTGATCCATCAACTACTCCCGGAAGCATTAGTGGAGCTGCCTCTGTTTGTTCAACTGCAAATGCGGGTATTCTCACATTAGCTGGCTTTACGGGTACGATTTTGGGCTGGTCCTTTTCTACTACAGGAGGGCCTCCCTGGACGCCTATCTCTAATACAACCCCCGCACAATCTTATGTGAACTTAACGACCACAACCTGGTACCACGTTATTGTGCAAAGCGGCAGTTGTCCGCCGGACACCTCAGCGGATGCCATTATCACTGTTAGTCCTCCTTCGCTTGCGGGTACTATTACAGGAGGCGGTTTGTTTTGCGGCATTCCTGCTACCGGTGTATTGACATTGTCAGGAAACACAGGAAGTGTGACCAGTTGGGCTTCTTCCACCAATTCCGGAGCAAGCTGGACACCCATTTCGAATACTACCACCTCTGAAACCTACACGGCACTTCCGGTTACAACCTGGTATTACGCGATCGTGCAAAGCGGCGCCTGTGCTGCAGATACAGCAAACATTGAGATCATAAATGTTGCACCGAATACGGTGGCCGGAACGGTCTCAGCCAGTGCTGTGGTTTGTTCGGGGGCTAACCTGGATACGCTTCTATTAACCGGAAATGTAGGTGGAGTCACCGGATGGATCATATCCATCGATGGTGGATTGACGTGGGTTCCCATCTCAAACACAACGGATACGTTGATCTATAGCGGACTTACAGTTACTACTATGTATGCAGCGATTGTTCAAAGCGGTTCCTGTGCTATTGATACGACTGCTGCTGTTACCATCACCGTGTTACCTCCTTTTACTGTTTTTGCCGGAAATGATACAAGTATCGCTGCGGGACAAACACTTCCGCTGAATGGCATTGGAACAGGGATTCCTGTGTGGACGCCCGCTGGAACACTTGACAATCCGAACATCTTTAATCCGAATGCTACACCAACGAATACAACTACTTATGTCCTGTATGTAACTGATGTCAATGGCTGTGTGAACTCTGATAATATTGTCGTTACCGTAATCCCGCTTTCATTCAATGGAATCGTTTCCAACCTCTTTACTCCGAACGGAGATGGCATTAATGACAATTGGTATGTGGAAGGCATCTTGAATTTTCCGGAAAACGAGGTCTTTGTTTACAACATATACGGAAATCAGATTTATACCAAGAAAGCCTATGCCAACGATTGGCAGGGTACTTACAACGGAGCCGAATTGCCCGATGGCACCTATTATTTCGTGATCCGTTTTGATAAACCGGAACGCATTGTAAAAGGTTCTGTAGATATTTTAAGAAAATAAATGAACAGAATAGCCTCCATATTATTTGTGTTTTTGTTTGTTGCATCGTCAAATGCACAGCAAATAGGCATGTACAGCCATTACTTCTACAAACCAATGGTCTACAATCCTGCCTTTACCGGAACCGGGGATGCGACCAACGTGATGTTCATCAGCCGTGCTCAATGGTCAGGTTTTAAAGGCGCTCCGCAATTGAACATTGCTACTTGTGACGGAAATCTGATGAGCAAAAAAGTAGGATTAGGAGTGATGCTGGTGAGCGACAGAAAAGGAATCACTAACCGGATAGGAGGAGAGCTTTCTTATTCTTATCGGCTAAACATCAATGAGGACATGCATTTGCTCTTTGGTATTGCTTTGGGAGTGGTAGATCATCAGGTAGATTATTCTAAGGCAGTAGTGGAAACATCAAACGATCCAACTTTATTTTCCGACGCACAGAACAAGACTGTGTTCAATGGAAATGCGGGACTGGCAGTGATATGGAAAGGATTGGAGTTTGGTGTGGCCGTGCCTCAGATCATAGGAAATAGAGTGAATTATATGGACACGAGCAATGTTAGGGGGTTTTACACACAAGCCAGACATTACATGGGATCATTGAAATACAAATTCTTCATCAACAAAGAAAAAGGCTTATCCATCTCTCCGCAAGGATTGGTGAGGTTTGTATCCAATACACCATTTCAGTATGATGCGAATGTGAATTTCGACTGGCAGGATAAATTCTGGATAGGAGCAACCTACAAAAGCGACTATGCGGTGGGGGCGAATGTGGGCTTCTGCATTCACAAGCAGCTGTGCGTAGGGTATTCCTACGATTTCATCATTGGCGACATCGGAGATTATTCAGGCATGGCCCATGAGTTGATGCTGAATTTTAAGTTCGGAAAGAATAAAAAGCAAGACGTTGCGGAAGTGCCGAAGGATGAAAAAAAGCTAGAAAATGAAGCATATGTAAGGCGCATGGACAGCCTGGAAACTGAATTGGTTAACAGCAATAAAAAGCTGAAAGAATTGAGCGACCGAATGGATAAGCAACAAAAACAGCAGGTTCAGAACACGGCTGCAAATCCTGTAACGAATTCGGGCACTTCGAATTCAAACAATCAGGCACAGGGAAACCAGAATCAAGCTCAAAGCACTGCCAATCAGAATTCCCAAATGGGGGAGAACAGTGCGAACAAAAAATATGAGAATGGGGTTCTGATAGTGACCTCGAATAAATCCGAATTCAAGGATGAGGATGGCTACAAACCAGCAAAAGGCTACTATGTGGTGATAGGAACATATTTTTACAGAGACCTGGCAGAGGCAGAGACCAAGCGCTTTGTGGCCAGAGGTTACCAAACTTCGGATTGGGTATATTCCGGACCTAAAAACTTTAATTACATTTTTATGTTTAAATGTACTACCAAGGACGAAGCATTACAGAAGCTTAAGGTAGCACAGGATGCAGGCGTGAAAGATGCCTGGCTGCAGGAATTAACAGATTAGTCTAGTGAACGCGTGGTCACCCAGTATTTGTAGCCTACGAGTGCCATTTCCCACTTTTTGAGGTTTTTGAGGTCTCTGCTGTAGTATTTGGGCAGAAAGGCTTTGTTGAACCGGGCTAGAATCTTGAAAAGGTTCTTTTTCATAATACAAAGGTAGGTATTTAAAATTTCAACAAAAATATTGCAGAATAAATACAAATACCTATATTTGCATCCCGATTCGAAGAAAACATCGGGACGAAATTAAAAATCCCTCCTTCGCTAAGGTTACGGAGGATAAAATCAGAACAAAATGAAAGCAGGAATTCACCCAGAAAACTACCGTTTAGTAGTATTTAAAGATTTGAGTATCGATTACTCTTTTTTGACAAAATCATGTGTTGAAAGCAAAGAAACTGTAAAGTGGGAAGATGGTAATGAGTATCCGATCGTGAAATTGGAGATCTCTCACATGTCACACCCTTTTTATACTGGTAAAGTGAAATTGGTAGATACGGCAGGACGTGTTGATAAATTCAGAACTCGTTACGCTAAAAAAGGCGAAGAGTCAGCTAAATCTGAAGATAAATAATAAATTGTAAAGGTTTTGTACCTGATGATCCCTCGTCATTAACTTGATGGGGGATTTTTAATTCCACTTGGTTTTAGGAATAAAATGCCCCAGCGCCTCCCGATAAAAGAGGGAAGGACGGTCTCCGAAAAAGTTTTGGATCATTCTTTTGATCTCTATTTTGATTTTCTTCCTTTGCCACTGTAGAAAGTGTATCCGAGTGAAAAACAGAAATCCAGCTGTCGGAACTTGCGGTCATTATAAGTCCCCCCTTTGGTATATATGGCTTGGATACCATGAAAGTTAAACCGGTAATCGATAAAGAGAAAAGTCTTATTTTTGAATCTAAAGTTATAACCGAATCCGGCTACCGTGCCTATTTGCTCTCTTGCAGGGAAAGGATAATCATTCAATTCAAAGTTGGAACTGGAAGAAGGACTGTTTATTCCCGCCGAGCTTGCACCTTGCACACCGCTAGCCCTTTTAGAGTCTTCAATGGCATCGTAGATCCCATAATCAATATAAAAACATTTGTCTTCATCTAAGAAGTGCTTGCAAAGCACACTGAATTCCGTCTTTCTGATTTTTAAAGTATAATTTCCGGCTGCTGAACTGCTGCCTCCGGGCGATCCGTTTGAAATGGCGTAATCGAAAATACAGGACGAAACACCATATCCGGCTTCTACAACAAGCCCAAAGCTGCTTCTGCCGACGAGGGAAAGCTGCAACCCACCTCCATAAAAAGTCCCTGTGTGCTGGGCAACTTCAGAAGAGAAGTGATCAAAATTTCTTTTCCGGAAAACAAAAATGCTGGATCCGCCATTTACTTTCGCAGCCAATTCGAAGTGTGTCTTTACAATGCTGTCGGACATTGGAGCAAGGGCAGTTGAGTTCAATGAACTTAAAAGCATTAAAAGCAAAGAGAAGAGGATATAAAAATATGTTTTCATAGCATTTCAAATATAGAAAATTCCGTTGGTAAATTGTGCATAAAACAAATTTGATATTGAACAATAAAAAACATACTTTTGAAACACTAAAATCAAATAACACTACTTTATGAACATACACGAATATCAAGGCAAAGCAGTATTAAAAGGCTTCGGAGTTGCAATCCAGGAAGGAATTGTGGCAGAAACACCTGAACAAGCTGTGGAAGCTGCGAAGGAACTGCAAAAAACTACCGGAACCGGCTGGTGGGTAGTGAAATCACAGATCCATGCAGGAGGACGCGGAAAAGGAAAGATCGTGGGAACAGAACAACGCGGAGTTGCTCTTGCCAAATCATTGGATGATGTATTGACCATTTCTAAAAATATTCTTGGAAATAATCTGGTGACCTTGCAAACAGGAGTCAAAGGAAAAAAAGTAAATAAAGTACTGATCGCTCAGGACGTATATTATCCGGGAGAAACACCGACAAAAGAATTTTACGTAAGCGTATTGTTGGATCGCGCAAAAGGCCGCAACACCATTATGTATTCAACAGAAGGTGGAATGGACATAGAAACCGTTGCTCACGACACTCCGCATTTGATCTTCAAGGAAGAGATCGACCCGAAAGTAGGATTGCGTGATTTTCAATGCCGCAAAGTGGCTTTCAATTTAGGTTTGAGCGGAGAAGCATTCAAACAAATGACGAAATTCATCGCTTCCCTTTACAAAGCATACGAAGCAACGGATTCTTCTATGTTCGAAATTAATCCGGTTTTAAAAACATCCGATAACAAGATCATTGCGGTTGATTCAAAAGTATCTTTGGACGGCAACTCACTTTTCCGTCATCCTGACCTGCTTGCGTTGCGCGATAAATCAGAAGAAGATCCAACCGAAGTAGAAGCCGGTGAACATGATTTGAACTATGTGAAATTAGATGGTAATGTTGGTTGCATGGTAAACGGTGCTGGATTAGCCATGGCAACGATGGACATCATCAAGTTGTCGGGCGGAGATCCGGCGAACTTCCTTGACGTTGGAGGTACTGCAAACGCAGCACGTGTGGAACAAGCCTTCCGCATCATCTTAAAAGATCCCAATGTAAAAGCTATCCTGGTGAATATCTTTGGTGGTATTGTACGCTGCGACAGAGTTGCTCAGGGAATTGTGGATGCTTACAACAACATGGGCAACATCAATGTTCCGATCATCATCCGTCTGCAAGGAACAAATGCTGTAGAAGCTAAAAAAATAATTGACGACTCCGGATTAAAAGTATACTCAGCGATCGCTTTGCAGGAAGCTGCAGATCTGGTAAAGAAAGTATTGAGCTAGTTAATTAAAGTCAAAAGAGAAAAAAGTTAAAAATGAAAAGCCCTGTGATCATTCACAGGGCTTTTCATTTTTAGTAGTTAATCAGTAGTCACTCTTTAATTCTTGATGATCTTTTTATGTACGACTTGTTTGTCGGTGGTAATCTCTAGCAAATAAACACCTTGTGAAGCAGTATTCAGATTCACGGAAGTGCTGTATCTTCCGCTGAAGCCATTCGATTTTTCTTCATACATAACTTGTCCGGCGATGTTCAGGATCCTCAATCCTAGTTCACTGCTTTGTTTGTCTTCAAACACAATGTTCACCGAATTTGTCGTAGGATTTGGGAATACGCCTAACCTGTAATTGTTGAATTCCTGAACACTGAACGGAAATTCAATGGTATTCACAGCCGTGTTTGTGATGATAGGTGAGTTGTAATCGAAATAGATGTAAGCCGTATTGGTGATCTCATCTCCCGGAATCAATCCGGATACTGGAGCGATCGAGTATCTTAAGAATCCATGACTTTCAGGTTCGTTGCTCAGACTGTCGGCAAGGAAAATATTGCTGAAAGTGAATTTCAGAACATTGCCCGGTAAAAGCAGTACGGTCATAGGATGGCTGCTGGAAAGAATTTCAACCGTGCTTACGTCGACATCTGCATCCAATGTATCCAGAATCGAAATGTTGATGGCAGGAGCGGTTCCGGTATTCTGGAAGTTAACTGTGTAATTCAGTTTAGGAGTGGAAGCTGGAATGAATCCGCTTGTTCCCGTACCTTTAGGTGAAACTTCTTTGCTGTTAGGGTCATATGAATTGCCGACAACAAAATCACGTGAGAAGACATTGTTGGTCGTGTCAGCATCACCGGTCAAAGGTAGGACCATCAAAGTGATGTGAACGGTATCTCCTATGGTTGCTGCGGTAGAAGTAGTGTAATTAAAATAGTAACCATAATAGCCATAATAGGGGATCGCATTGATGTCGGGAACGGTCCACTTCAAAGTATCTCCAGTTGACGAAGGAGTAACTGAGCTAGGAGCAATGGAACCCATTCCAGGTGACGTATAGCTGATCAATGGATCCAAGATCATGATTATTTCTCCAGGTAATGGAACTCCTCCGCAATTTGCTCCGACTTTTGCAACACTGGGATACATGGGATTGCTGGTGCCAGGAAAGAATGCAATGCCAGATACACCGATCCAGCTAGCCAGCAGGTCAAATGAATTACAATCGATAGCAAAGTTCTCTGTAGTGATGGTTGAAGCAGACACAATAGTAGAATGTGCAAAACTTGCCCCACAGGTCACCGGATTGCTCGCAGTGGGAACAACTTCGATGGTATATGCTCCCGGAATGACATCAAAATAATAGTAGCCGAAAGGATCGCTCCATGCATAATCCACAAAGGTGCCGCCGGAGCTAAGTTTTAGTTGAACCATCTGAACAGTGCTGTCAGCCGCATCCATAGTACAATTCGCATTCACGTCCCCATAAACATTTCCTGTTAGTGTTCCGCAGGTGTCAACCGCTACATAAACGCTGTCGGTATAATTGCAGGTCGAATCCCTGGTATAATTTATATAATAATATCCGTCATTCGCGCCGGTAACAGAAGTGATGACAGGGCTTTCCAAATTGGAAGTAAAACCTCCGGGGCCTGACCAGTTATAGTTTCCGACCCCGAAATGGTTGGTAGCGAGTAACTGTAATGTTCCGTTCACGCACAAAGGTGAGTTGTTGTATGGGTGGGTTACACATGTTTCGTTACAAGAAATTACGCCGGTACTCGAAGGATTGATATTGAAAGTAACATTTGCAGGCATGTTCGAGAAATTTGTTATCATCAGAATGAAATAATCCCCCGTGGCACCGCTCACATTCAATGTTTCCATCGCCGAAGTCGAATAGCTGCAATCTGTAGCTGTTCCTGATAGTCCGCCGGAACA
>JBKJQG010000142.1:0-6459 GCA_046594925.1 Bacteroidia bacterium | reverse complement strand
TAATGGGAATGGCTCAATCACCATTGGTTTTGATGATCCTCATCCCTGCATTCAAACTTTCTGAAAAAGAAATCAATAAAACTAAAGAATTATAAGAAACTATATTTTACTTTTGCTCCACGCAATTCACCATTATTAATCCTATTTTATGAAAAAAGACAGTGCTATTTTTGATCTGATCGCAGAAGAAAAAAAACGTCAGACCGTTGGTTTGGAGCTCATCGCTTCCGAAAACTATGTGAGTGAGGACGTAATGAAAGCAATGGGGTCGGTCCTGACAAACAAATATGCAGAAGGTCTGCCCGGAAAAAGATATTATGGAGGATGTGAAGTAGTGGATAAAGTAGAGCAATTGGCCATCGACCGCGCTAAGAAACTGTTCAATGCAGCTTGGGTGAATGTACAGCCGCATTCTGGAGCACAGGCGAATGCGGCCGTGATGCTTGCAGTCGTTAAGCCAGGAGACAAAATTCTAGGATTTGACCTTTCACATGGCGGACATTTGACCCACGGTTCACCAGTCAATTTTTCCGGAAAACTATACGTTCCAAGTTTTTACGGAGTAGAAGAAAAAACCGGACGCATTGACTTTAACAAAATCCAGGCGATCGCTGAAAAAGAAATGCCAAAGCTGATCATTTGCGGAGCTTCATCGTATTCCCGCGACTGGGATTATAAAAAACTAAGACGCATTGCCGACAAAGTAGGAGCTCTGCTAATGGCAGACATATCCCATCCATCCGGACTAATCGCCAGGGGCTTGATGAACGATCCTTTGCCTTATTGCCACATTGTTACCACTACCACTCATAAAACCTTACGCGGACCGAGAGGCGGGATGATCATGATGGGCCAGGATTTTCCCAATCCATGGGGTGATAAAACTCCCAAAGGAGAGATTAAAATGATGTCGCAATTACTGGATGCGGCGGTTTTCCCGGGCACACAAGGCGGACCGCTTGAACACGTGATCGCAGCAAAAGCAGTGGCATTTGGAGAAGCACTGGACGACAGCTATATGAAATACTGCATCCAGGTGATGAAAAATGCAAAACTAATGGCTCAGTGTTTTGTCGACAAAGGATACAAAGTGATTTCCGGTGGAACCGACAATCATTGTATGCTGATCGACCTTCGTTCAAAGGACTTGACGGGTAAACTTGCTGAAACTACGCTCGTGAAGGCCGACATCACCGTAAACAAAAACATGGTTCCTTTTGACGACAAATCACCTTTTGTGACTTCCGGAATCCGTGTCGGCACGTCTGCCATCACTACCCGTGGGATCAAGGAAAAACACATTCCAAAGATCGTTGCGCTGATTGACAAAGTGCTTATGAATCACGACAATGAAAAAGTGATCGCTGAAGTAAGGAAAGAAGTCAATAAAATGATGAAACCTTTACCATTATTCGCTTAGGCACGTTCCGACAAAACAAGTTACAGCGTATTTTCTTTCATTTCTTTTTTTGCTTATAGCGCCTTACGTCTGAGTGCAAAGTCGTCGGTAGGCTCATTGATGTCAAAACAAAAAAATGGATCCGCCATGCGTTCTTCAATTCGTGCGAGTTAGACCACATCAAGAACATTCTATAAAGGTCCCAGAAAACTGTTTTCCGGTCGTCCGAAACATCTCCTTGTTTTCATTCAGGATGATAATACCTATCTTCGCGGAAAAAGGACTTTATTTCAGTCAATCCAATACTTTGCACATCTGAAATATTAGTCTATTTTTGTAACGCTTAAAACAGATTTGAACATCATAGATTACAGTTATGGCACAAGTAGAGTTGATCATGCCCAAAATGGGCGAAAGTGTTGCAGAAGCGACAATCATTAAATGGCTTAAAAAAGAAGGCGACAAAATTGCGGCCGATGAGACTGTATTGGAGATCGCGACCGACAAAGTAGATTCTGAGATCCCTTCCACTACCGAGGGAACATTGATAAAAAGACTGTTCAACGAAGGCGATGTCGTGCAGGTAGGCAAAGCTATTGCTATCATCTCCACAGACACGAACGCAACCGTTGAAACTCACGAAGTAAAGACTCCGGTGAGCACAACATCCAATCCCGTTCAGAAAGAACTCGCGAATACCGCCGTCAAAGAAGTGATCACGTTGGAAAAAAATTCCACTTCCGGAAAATTCTTTTCTCCACTGGTCCGCAACATCGCTAAACAAGAAGGCATTGCAATGGCTGAGCTGGAAAGCATTTCGGGAACAGGCGCAAACGGACGAGTGACTAAAAATGACATCCTCGCTTACATTCCTAACAAAGGAAAGCAGACTTCCACGGAACAACCTAAAGTCGTTCAGGAAGTTTCTTCAAACGGTGCAAGCCATGCAAAACCGGCCATTCCGGTGAATGCGGGTGATGAGATCATAGAAATGGACCGCATGCGCAAACTCATTGCAGATCACATGGTGATGAGTGTCCGCACGTCCCCACACGTGACTTCCTTTGTGGAGGCTGATGTGACGAATATCGTGAAATGGAGGGACAAAGTAAAAGTGGCTTTTGAAAAACGCGAAGGCGAAAAACTCACCTTCACTCCTATTTTCATTGAGGCGCTGGTGAAAGCCATCAAAGACTTTCCGATGATCAATGTTTCCTTGGACGGAACCAAGATTATCAAACGCAAGAACATCAACATCGGAATGGCAGCCGCTTTACCGACTGGAAATCTGATTGTTCCGGTCATCAAAAATGCCGACACGTTGAACCTCGTCGGAATCACGAAACAGGTGAACGACTTGGCAGGGCGTGCACGCGCAGGCAAGCTCACTCCAGATGACATACAAGGCGGCACTTATACCATTTCAAATGTAGGCTCATTTGGAAATTTGATGGGTACTCCAATCATCAACCAACCGCAGGTCGCTATCATGGCGGTAGGCGCTATCAAAAAGAAACCTGCGGTGATCGAAACTCCCGAAGGCGATCTGATTGGGATTCGTCACTTCATGTTTCTTTCGCACTCCTACGATCACAGAGTAGTGGACGGCTCTTTGGGTGGACAATTTGTGAGACGAGTTGCTGATTATCTGGAACAATGGGACATTAACAGAGAATTTTAAACTTAAAACTTCGTACAATAAAAAATATGAAAAAAAATCTACTCCTGCTTTCTCTATTTGCTTTCTGTTTCTCTCAGTACGGCAAGGCAAATATACCAGATGGAAACTTCAAGCTTCTTTATAGGCAGGCAGAAGATTATTTTGTAAAAGAAAATTATACGGCTGCCCTACCGCTTTATATTAAGTTGGATTCGATGGAGAAGAGCAACCACAATATGAATTTCAAGATCGGTTTCTGTTACCTCAAAGCGGCGACTTACAAAACGAAAGCCATTCCCTACCTCGAGTTCGCTATAAAAGACATCGCCCGTTTGTATGAAGAAGGAGAAATCAAGGAAAAAAAAGCCCCCCTTTCCGCCTACTATTATCTTGCTAAAGCTTACCACTTCAATTACGAATTCGACAAAGCGATCGACATGTACCAGCAATACATTACTGCTTTGGGAACCGATGGCAAATATGCAAAAGAAATTGCAGAGATCAATCACGACATTGAAACCTGTAATTATGGAAAAGAGTTAGTAAAATCTCCTAAGAAAGTTGAAGTAGAAAATCTGGGAGAAGGCATCAACACTAAATTTCCGGACTATTCGCCTGTAGTTTCCCTTGACGAACAAACCATCATTTTCACGACCCGCAGAAAAGGCGGAACCACCGACAAACTGCTTCCGAACGGAGAACATTTTGAAGATATTTTCACCTCCACGTATTCGGAAACAGATAAAAAATGGGGCAAGGCCGTTCCGATCGGACCAAACATCAATTCGAGCGGACACGAAGCTACTATCAACCTTTCCGCCGACGGGCAAAAACTTTTGATCTACAAAGATGATGGAGGAAACGGAAATATATACGTCAGCGAATTGAAAGGAAGCGACTGGGGTGCGCCTGAATATGCATCTGCTCCAATCAATTCATCCTCCTGGGAATCTCATGCCTGCTTCAGTTCCGACAACCGTGTACTTTATTTCATCAGCGACAGGAGTGGAGGATACGGAGGAAGAGACATTTACAAATGTTTGAAATTACCAACCGGTGATTGGGGGCCTGCGCAAAATTTAGGGGACGTTATAAACACGAAATACGATGAAGACGGAATCTTCATCCATCCCGATGGAAAGCAGATCTTCTTTTCTTCGAAGGGCCATAATTCAATGGGCGGTTTTGACATCTTTACTTCGCTAATCAATGATGAGAATGGGTATTGGTCTCCTCCGATCAATTATGGTTATCCCGTAAACACACCGGATGATGACGTGTTCCTTATCACAACTGCAGACGGGAAGCGCGCATTTTTCTCTTCCGACAAAGAAGGCGGCTTCGGTGAAAAAGATATTTACCTGATCAAATTTCCGGAATATGAACCAAGAGACATTACCATCTTATTGGGTAACATCATTAATAATTCTAAGGAAAGCATTGACAATAATAAGATTTACATCATCAATAATGCAAATGGCGATACACTTCAAATACTCACCGCAAACAGCGTATCCGGAAAATACGGTGCCAACCTTCCTGTCGGCGGTTCTTACAAAACGATTTACAACGTAAACGATAAAGAGATCTTTTCTGAAGTCATTAATGTTCCCTTGAAACAGGGGTATCAGGTGATCCGGAGAGAGATCCCATACAACAGTGACAATACTTTAACAGCAGCAGACAGTGCGAGACTAAAAGAGCTTGCGCTTAAGAACGGCGGAGGGCCTTGTGATACTCAGAATTCCACTTTCTCTTTGTTCTTTAAGTACAATAAAAAAGAGATCGACAGAGAAGCTGCAGACTTCAAGCGCTTCATTGATGAGCTGAGTAGCTGCCTCGCAAAAAATCCCGCTTTTGAGATCATCATAGAATCCAGTGCATCCACAGTTCCTACCCGAACGTTCAGAAGCAATGAAAACTTAGCGAACCTTAGGGCAAAAGCAGCCAGAGAAAAAGTTTCTAAGGCTTTGACAGAAAAAGGAATCAAAAAAGAACAAATCGTTTTCAGTGCTACCAAAGCATTGGTTCAAGGTCCTGAGTATAAAAAAGACGCAATCGAGAACATGGCAGTGTATGAGCAATATCAGTACATTAAGATTAACGCCGGGCCGAAAAAATAAGTTGGGCACACAGAAAAAAGCAGGGCGGTTGCCCTGCTTTTTTTTAATGCTTTTTTTTACCTAAAAAGCTTCCTTAAATCCCCATAAATACTATATTTGCGTTCGGCTTAAATTTTACAGAGCCTTTTTATGAAGAAACATTTATTCTTACTAATTTTTGCTCTTGCTACAAGCACCCTAGTTCTCCATGCCCAAGGAGAAAAAGGAGACTATCGTGAGAACTTCATTCAAGGCAACTACTTGATTCTGGAACAGAATTACCACTTGGCTTTAAAGTACTTTAAAGAAGCTTACAGGATCGATTCTTCCAATGCCAACATCAACTACAAAATAGGTTACTGCTACCTGGAATCTGCTACCGAAAAAGGCAGGGCCTTGTATTTTCTGGAAAAGGCTGTTCAGAATGTAGGGCACAATTACAACCCAGAAGACCCGAAGGAGAAAAAAGCTCCTGAATTGGCATATTATTCATTGGGCGTGGCCTACCGCTTGGCTTATCGTTTCTCTGAATCCAACAATTACTTCAACAAATTCAAAGACATTATCGGATCACGTAACAAAGAACTTACGGCGGACCTCGAAAAACAAGTGGAGACCAACTTCAACGCAATCGAATACATCAAGGACTCAGTGATCGTTGCCATCAATAATCTTGGGGACAGTGTAAACAGTGATTTTCCGGATTACAGTCCTGTTGTTTCTGCGGATGAATCCACCTTGATCTTTACTTCAAGAAGGCCGGGCAGCACGGGCGGAGAAAAAACAGAGAACGATCAATTCCTTGAAGACATTTACATCTGTAACAAAAAGACGGACGGAACCTGGACAACTGCAAAAACGATCGGTTCCAACATCAATACAAATGCAAGTGAAGCCAACATCGGGATTACGGCCGACGGACAGCAGTTGTTCGTATACAGGGACGTGAATGGCGGAGATATTTACTATAGCAATCTGGAAGGTGATACCTGGAGCGGACTGACTCCATTGAGTTCCAATATCAACAGTCCAAATTGGGAAACGCACGCAACAATGACTGTTGATGGCAACACGCTTTATTTTGTCAGCAACCGGAAAGAAGAAAGTTTTGGCGGGCGTGACATCTGGCGTTGTGTAAAATTACCAAACGGATTGTGGAGCATGCCCGTAAATGCAGGCCCCGAAATCAATACGGCGTTTGACGAAGACGCGCCCTTCATTCATCCGGATGGAGTTACACTCTTCTTCAGCTCAAAAGGCCATAAGAATATGGGTGGATTCGACATCTTCAAATCAGT
>JBKJQG010000111.1:0-5795 GCA_046594925.1 Bacteroidia bacterium | reverse complement strand
CAAATCTACAATTCATGTTTTTTACCGATCAACTCAATCGTAAGATAGAATTTTTGAATTTTAGAAGTGTTTAGATTCTAGAATTCTAAAAATCAACAAATCTACAATTCATGTTTTACACCGACCAACTCAATCGTAAGATAGAATTTTTAAATTTTAGAAGTGTTTAGATTCTAGAATTCTAAAAATCAACAAATCTACAATTCATGTTTTATACCGACCAACTCAATCGTAAAATAGATCTTCCTTCCAAACCAGTAAGGATCATCTCCCTCGTACCTTCACAAACCGAATTGCTATACGACCTCGGCTTGCGCGATGAAGTCGTGGGCGTCACAAAATTCTGTGTTCATCCCGAAGAATGGTTTCGTTCAAAAACAAGAATAGGGGGAACAAAAAAATACGACTTCGAAAAAATAAAAGCTTTGCAGCCTGATCTCATCATCGGCAATAAAGAAGAGAATGAAAAGGAACAGATAGAAGCGCTGATGAAACTTTATCCGGTTTGGATGAGCGACATCTATAATCTAAAAGATGCATTGGATATGGTCACCCGCATCGGGACAATGGTTGGAAAGCAACAGGAAGCTACATTTTTAAAATTGAAGATCGAATCAGAATTTAATCTTCTCCGCTCTCCCGACTCCCAACTCCACTCTCCCGACTCCCGACTCCCAACTGCGTATTTCATCTGGAACAAGCCTTACATGGTTGCCGGAACTTCTACTTTTATAAACGAAATGCTTCAGGCCTGTGGATTTAAAAATGTTTTTGAAAAGCAGCGTTACCCCGAAGTCACAGATGAACAGATCAAGGAAGCTTCGCCCCAACTCATTCTCCTCTCCTCTGAACCTTATCCCTTCAAAGAAAAACACGTCGAAGAATTCAAAAAGATCTGTCCGGATGCCAATGTCCTGGTTGTTGACGGTGAGATGTTTTCCTGGTATGGTTCCCGTTTATTGAAAGCACCCGCTTATTTCAGGCAACTTATTGAGAAGATCTCGTCTAAAGAATAGATCATTGTGTTTGTTCTTATCCTTACCCTTCGACTAGGCTCAGGGTGACGTCAGGCTGAGCGTAGTCGGAGCATAAGGGCGTAAACACGATTAAAAATACCCCCGTTGGGTTAGATAGCGATGTCGTCGTTTTCCAATATTATTAGTAGCTTTGTGAGCAACAAAAAAACAATGACTTTTTTCAGGCACAGAATCTTTTTAAACGCTCTCATCCTGTTGCTGTTTCTTTCACCAAATTCAGCCAAAGCACAAAAAGTGGGTGTGGTATTGAGTGGCGGTGCAGCAAGTGGAATAGCACACATTGGCGTGTTGAAGGCTTTGGAAGACAATGGTATCCCCATCGATTACATCACCGGAACTTCCATGGGCGCTCTTGTTGGCTCTATGTATGCCATGGGCTATTCTCCTTCACAGCTGGAAGCCCTTGTAAAAACAGAACGTTTCAAGAACTGGTCCGAGGGCATCGTGGATCAGAAATATGCGTATTATTTTAAACGCACGGATGACAATGCTTCCTGGATCACTTTTAAGTTGTCGCTGGATTCAGCATTCGTTTCCACACTTCCAACCAATTTAATTTCACCCGTGGCGATGGATTTCGGAATGATGGAACTCGCTGCAGGGCCCGCAGCCGTTGCTAAGTATAATTTCGATAGTCTGTTCATCCCTTTTCGTTGTGTGGCTTCCGACATTGAGAAAAAGGAATCCGTTATTTTCAGAAGCGGTGATCTGGCAGAGGCAGTGCGTGCTTCCATGTCATACCCGTTTTACATAAAACCAATTTTAGTAGAAGGGAAATTATTGTTTGACGGAGGATTGTACAATAACTTTCCTGCCAACGTTATGTACGATGAGTGTTTCCCTGATTTCATGATCGGAAGTAACGTGAGCGGAAACAATCCGCCGCCGGATGAAGACAATCTACTTTCGCAGATCAAATCCATGCTTCAGAGCAAATCCAATTACGACATTCTTTGTGAAGGCGGAGTGATCATTGAACCAAAGACCGATGTAGGCTTATTTAATTTTGGCAATGCGCAGCCTCTGATCGATAGTGGTTATGCGGCGGCCATGCGACAGATGGATTTCATCAAGACTTATGTGGAGAAGCGTGTTCCGAAAGAAGAGCTCGCGATACGCCGAAGTAATTTCAAGGGCGAACAGCCAAAACTTCAGTTTGATAACATTTACATCGAAGGCTTGAATAAAAAACAGTCGGAATATGTGAGAAAGGTCTTGCGTCACAAGAACAAGATCGTGACGCTGGAAGACATCAAAGAAGGCTATTTCCGACTCTCGGCCGATAACAAGATCAAATACATATATCCTAAAGCAAAGTTCAATCCCGAGACAGGCTATTACGATCTCTACCTGCGCATCAAGAAAGAACGAGACCTGATTACCGACTTCGGAGGTGATTTTTCCAACCGTCCAATCAGCGACGGTTATCTGGGTGTGCAGTATAATTATCTTGGAAAATTTGCGGTCGGGCTGATGGCAAATGCCTATTTCGGAAAGCTTTACAGTTCAGTGCAAGTCAAGACCCGTTTTGATTTTCCTTCAAAGGTTCCGATCTTCATCGAGCCGAACGTGACCTGGAACAAATGGGATTATTATAAAAGCAGCAGTGCGTTTCTGGAAGATACCAAACCTGCTTACTTGATCCAGAGTGAACAGTACGGAAACCTGAACGTTGGTTTCCCGACCGGAAAAAAAGGCCGTATAGTCGGTGGAGCAGGAGTAGCAAGGTTAACGGACAGGTATTATCAGACACCCTCTTTTGTTCAACTGGATACTGCGGATCAAACGAACTTCGATCTGGTGAGCGGACAAGCCTACTACGAGATCAATTCACTAAACCGGAAACAGTATGCCAATCAGGGAGAATTCCTTAGAATAAGCGGGCGGTATGTATACGGACTGGAAGTCAATACACCGGGTTCGACGTCTGTTGATACGAGCGAAAATTCTAATCATCACGAGTGGCTTGTTTTTAAGCTGACAGGCGAGCGGTACTTCAACAGAAGGGGAACAGTCAAGATCGGGCTCTTCGGGGAAGGCGTCTATTCCACCCAAACGCTTTTCCAGAACTATACTTCGAGTATTTTAACGGCCCAGGCTTTTCAGCCCACGCCGGATAGTAGAACCATCTTCAACGAGAATTACAGGACTCACAAATACCTGGCCGGAGGGTTGAAATTTGTCGTCAATATCCGCAAAACGGTAGAATTCAGAATGGAAGGCTATATCTATCAGCCTTATCAGGTACTAATCAAAACAGCAGACCTTAAGACCGAATTTGGAAATCCTTTTGCCTTGCAGCATTACGTGGCAAGTGCGGGATTTGTGTGGCATACCCCTGTCGGCCCCATGAGCATTACGGCTAATTACTATGACCAGGTGAAAGACCCGGTTTCCATCCTTTTTCACTTCGGATACATCATTTTCAACAAAAGAGCGCTCGACTAGGCGTTCAAGTGTCTGACAATCAATATTTTTTGATATTTACTATATTTTAATTAAGTTTGCGCCCAATTTCGGGGTTAAACCTCCCTGTTTTGCAGGGGATAGAAATTGCAGAAATCGAATTTTTAAAAGAATAAAAATTAATCAATAAAAAACTATGAACGAATACGTAATTTATTTAGTGCCCGCTTTAGGGATTTTAGGATTGCTAGTGATGGCAATTAAGTCGGCTTGGGTTAGTAAACAAGACCCGGGAGATAAGAACATGCAAGAGCTTGCCGGTTACATAGCCGACGGAGCGATGGCATTTTTAAAAGCAGAATGGAAGGTACTGAGTGTATTCGTTTTATTTGCATCCATATTATTGGCTTATTCAGGAACCATCCACGAGATCAATGGTAAACCCATTCACTCCAGCTGGATCATTTCCATAGCTTTCATCATAGGAGCTGTATTTTCTGCTACAGCAGGATACATCGGAATGAGAGTAGCAACAAAAGCTAACGTCCGCACTACACAAGCTGCACGTACAAGTTTAAAACAAGCATTGAAAGTTTCCTTCACAGGTGGAACTGTTATGGGTCTGGGTGTAGCTGGTCTTGCGATCTTAGGATTGGGTGGATTGTTCATCGCCTTCCTTTCGATCTTCTCAGGACTAGGAGAAAATACTGTTAAAACAGCGGTCGAAGTATTGACCGGCTTCTCTTTAGGTGCGGAGTCCATTGCTTTGTTTGCACGTGTAGGTGGAGGGATCTATACAAAAGCTGCCGATGTGGGAGCTGACTTAGTTGGAAAAGTAGAAGCAGGAATTCCTGAAGATGATGTTCGTAACCCCGCAACCATTGCTGATAACGTTGGTGACAACGTAGGTGACGTGGCAGGTATGGGTGCTGATCTTTTCGGTTCTTATGTGGCGACTATTCTTGCCACAATGGTATTGGGACAAGAGATTGTGTTGACCGATAACTTCGGTGGTATGTCTCCGATCTTATTGCCGATGGTGATCTGCGGACTGGGAATTGTTTTTTCCATCGTTGGAACCTGGTTCGTTACAATTAAAGATGAAAAATCTAGTGTTCAGAATGCATTGAACATGGGTAACTGGGCTTCCATGTTGCTCACAGTTATAGCTTCTTATTTTATTGTGATGTGGATGCTTCCGGAAGGCGACATTCAATTGCGTGACACACACTTTACAAAAATGGGTGTGTTCATGGCTATCGTTGTTGGAACTATTGTAGGAGCTATCATGAGTATTGTTACTGAGTATTATACAGCAATGGGAAAACCTCCTGTAATGTCAATCATTCAGCAATCTTCCACAGGTCATGCTACCAACATCATCGGTGGTTTGTCTGTCGGTATGAAATCAACCGTTATTCCTATCTTGACATTAGCAGCTGGGATCATGGGTTCTTATTATTGCGCAGGTTTGTACGGCGTTGCAATTGCAGCTGCAGGTATGATGGCAACAACAGCGATGCAGTTAGCGATCGACGCCTTCGGTCCGATTGCAGATAACGCTGGTGGAATTGCTGAGATGAGTCAATTGCCTCCGGAAGTACGTGAGCGTACGGATAATTTAGATGCTGTCGGAAATACAACTGCAGCAACTGGAAAAGGTTTCGCAATTGCGTCTGCTGCATTAACATCTTTGGCATTGTTTGCTGCATTCGTAGGAATTGCAGGAATTGATGCGATCGACATTTACAAAGCACCTGTATTAGCAGGTTTATTTGTTGGAGGGATGATTCCTTTCATTTTCTCCGCATTGTGTATCCAAGCGGTTGGTAAAGCAGCTATGGACATGGTTCAGGAAGTGAGACGTCAGTTTCGCGAAATTCCGGGTATCATGGAATACAAAGCAAAACCAGAATACGAAAAATGTGTGGCCATCTCTACTAAAGCATCCATCCGTGAAATGATGATGCCGGGAGCCATCGCTTTGATCACTCCTTTAATTGTAGGTTTCACAATGGGGCCCGAAGTATTGGGTGGTTTATTAGCAGGTGTTACTGTATCAGGTGTGTTGATGGGGATTTTCCAATCCAATGCAGGTGGTGCTTGGGACAATGCTAAAAAATCTTTTGAGAAAGGTGTGATGATCAACGGTGAGATGTTCTACAAAAAATCAGAACCACACAAAGCATCAGTAACTGGAGATACAGTTGGTGATCCTTTCAAAGATACTTCTGGTCCGTCTATGAACATCTTGATCAAATTGATGTCCATTGTTTCATTGGTTATCGCTCCTTACATTGCTGTGAATACTGCAGAAGCAGGAATGGGCTCCGTGGTCTCCGCATCCCATTC
>JBKJQG010000359.1:0-12584 GCA_046594925.1 Bacteroidia bacterium | reverse complement strand
GTTTTTTGGGCGGTAAACGGAATCTTTACAACCCTTCATTTCCCCTATCAGATAATCACTCAGACAATAGCCGCCATCGCTTTCGTCTCCTGGTTGATACTAGAAGGGATCAATTATTTTAGCAACAAAAATTCTACATCCGACTCCACTTCCAATAAAGTTTTAAGCGCGTGGCTTTTTATCGTAGCAGCTTCTTTGACTTTAATTGGCGTACTGTTCAAGATCGTGCACTGGCCTGGAGCGGCTTTTTTGCTAATTAGTGGAATCGGGTTATGGGTAATTTGGCTTTTGAAAGGACTTAGGTAAATCTTCTTCTACGCATTTTTAACCACCAACTGCACTGTATACCTGCTTTTCACTTCCAGCAAGATCTTTTTATCGATCGTTACTCGGTCAATGGTTGCTTGATCATAATAACGGATGGTAATCAACTCCAAGTTATCGTTGTACAATACCCTGTACTGCTTCTGAAGCGTTTTGATCAGATCCGGCAGCTTGCGTTCATCGGCATCCACGCTGATTGAGAAGCTGATTGCAGAATTTTGCATCACGTTCACCTTCACTTGTTTTTCGGAAAACAAACTAAAGATCTCGCTGAAATTCTCTTCTGAAATGAAAGAAAAATCTTTCGGAGAAATGGAAATCAAAACCTGATTCACTTTGAAAATAAAACAAGGGATTGGCAAAGGCGATTGAATCTCGTTGATGATGGTTCCTTTTTCAGAAGGATTCAAAAATGATTTTACTATAAGCGGAATCGATTTGTTTTGTAATGGTTTGATAGTTTTTGGATGAATGACAGTCGCACCATAATAAGCCAACTCTATTGCATCCTGATAAGAAAGCTGCTCCAACTTTTTTGTCTCGTCGAACCATTTCGGATCCGCGTTCAATACACCGGGCACATCTTTCCAGATGGTGACACTTTCGGCATTGCAGGCATAAGCAAGTATGGCAGCCGTATAATCGGAACCTTCTCTTCCCAATGTCGTCGTGAAATTCTCAGACGTCCCGCCTATAAACCCCTGGGTGACGATGACTGCTCCCTCTCCTTTGGAGAGGGCCGGGGTGAGGTGTTCGTTTACCAGCGATTGAGTCAATTCCCAGTCTACTTTTCCTTCTCTATAAGTATTATCCGTTTGGATGAAGTCACGCACATCTTTCCAACGACTGTTCAATCCGGCTTCCTTCAGATAAGCATTCACAATTTTTGTCGCTACGATCTCGCCCAAACTCACGATCTTATCGTACTCGTAGTTGTAATTCTCTGTAGGTTCATCTTCGGCAGCCCAATCCAACTCAACAAAAGTATTGCTGATCTCATTGTGGATGGGATGATCTTTGGAAGGAAATAATTCGGAAAGAATGTCGAAATGGTATTTTTTTATTTCATTCAGTACGACTACAGCATTCTCCTTTTTGTAAAACACAGCATCGGTCAAACGTTCCAAAGCGTTCGTAGTTTTTCCCATTGCAGAAACCACCACAAGGATATTCTCCTTTGGAAAGAACTTCAAAATTTCCGCGACATTCTTTACGGCTTTTGCGTCCTTCACGGAAGCGCCACCGAACTTAAAAACCTTCATCTAAATCAATTAGGCAATTATACAATATGCAGTAGGCAATTAGACCTACCTGCATTTTTTACTTTTCGTCCTTACGAATATACTTCTCAGGAAACTCCATCATGTGATTCAACAACCTTCCAACTTCTTCAGACTTTAAAAACAGCTCATCAAATTGGGGCCGGTCTATATACTCGCAAGCCAAAGCATAATCAAGCCAAACCTGCGTTTCACTGTTTTCCATATCAGCGTCAGACGTTTTACTTACAAAATGGGCCGGATATCTTCTCTTCCTATACCCTTCGCCTATGCATGAGCAGACGGATCTTGAACTTCTTCTAACCTGAGACGTAAGACCAAACTTTTCTTCCGTTGGAAACAACTTTGACAATTTAAACAACTCCATTGATAAGGAAAACGCCTTCTTATAAACCGTCAATTCCCTAAAATTACTATTTGCCAATTAGCCCTCATTTTCCCCCAATGTAGTTTATACTAAATTATTTATTTTCTTTTATTTATTTTCTTTTTTTAATTGCCTATTGCCTACTCTTTTTAATTGTCTATTGCCTACTCTTTTTAATCGCCTACTTATAAGATCGAATTTCCTCCTCAGTCAATTTACAATTGATCCACTCTCCATCAAAATGCGAATTCAACTTTTCATAAAATTTAATTGCCGGCTGATTCCACTCCAATACCTGCCATTCCATCCGTCTTGCATTCATCTCTTTCGCTACCTGAACCACTTCATCAAAAAGCTGCTTTCCGATACCAAATTTCCGGTGAGATTCCGTCACAATAATATCTTCTAAAAATACGCATTTCCCTTTCCAGGTCGAATATTTAATATAATACAGAGAAATGCCAACGATTTTTTCTCCGGTTTCGGCGACGAAAAAGCGGAACACAGGGTTTTCTCCGAAACCGTCACGTTCCATTTCGGAAATTGTGACCGCGACTTCCAAAGGTGCTTTCTCATAGGCCGCAAGCTCTTGAATCAAGCCCAAAACTTGCGGAAGGTCAGTTTTTAGTCCTTTTCTGATGCTAATGTTCATAAGGACAAAGTTATTTAATTCTTTGGTTTTTATCATCCAATTTTATTGCGATATTTGTGGGAATTCAAAAAAACAGACAATGGGAAGAGTTAAAACTTTAGGCCAGTTCATTATTGAGAAACAAGCAGATTTTCCTTACGCAAAAGGTGAATTATCAAGGCTTTTGAGGGACATTGCCATAGCGTCCAAGATCGTGAACCGTGAAGTGACCAAAGCCGGTTTGGCTGACATCCTCGGAGATGCCGGCGAGATCAACATCCAGGGCGAAAATGTGAAGAAACTGGATGTTTTTGCCAATGAGCAGTTCATCGCTGCCCTGAGCATGGGCGGAGAATGCTGTGCCATTGCTTCCGAAGAGAACGAAGACATTATCACCATAGAGAATGAAGTTTCAAAGAACGCTAAATACGTAGTGGCTATGGATCCTTTGGACGGCTCATCTAATATTGACGTGAATGTTTCTATCGGGACTATTTTTTCCATTTATCGAAGAACTTCTTTGTCCGGTCCCGGCACCTACGAAGATTTTATGCAGCGTGGAACGGAGCAAGTTGCTGCCGGTTACGTGATCTATGGATCTTCTTGCATGATGGTCTATACCACCGGAAAAGGCGTAAACGGATTCACACTCGATCCTTCCATCGGGGAGTTTTGTTTGTCGCATCCCAACATGCAAACACCTAAAACCGCAACCACCTATTCCATCAATGAAGGAAATTATGTTCACTTCCCGGAAGGTGTAAAAAAATACATCAAATATTGTCAGGAAGAAGATACCAAAACCAGCCGTCCTTATTCTTCCCGTTACATCGGATCCGGAGTAGCTGACATTCATCGAAATTTAATTACTGGAGGAGTATACATCTATCCGACCACGTCCAAATCTCCGAACGGTAAACTGCGCTTATTATATGAGTGCAATCCATTGGCATTTATTCTGGAACAAGCTGGCGGAAAAGCCACCGATGGTTTCAGAAGAATCATGGAACTCGACATCAAAGAACTACACCAGCGGACCCCCTTGTTCCTCGGCTCTGCCGACATGGTAGACCTGGCTTGTGAATACATGAAGAAACACTCTTCGGTGAATGCTTCCGAAAAAGTGTAGTTAGTTAAACAGCATTCAAGGAAAGAAGAAGAGTCTTTGACTGCTAAGGAAGATATATTACGCAAATACGGCGAATCCGTTAACAATTCTTTGCTTACACAGGAATTGGCTGGGAATGCTACGCGTGTTCAGCTCAAAGGCGTGATCGGATCGGGAGCTTCTTTCATTGCTGCCAGCGCCTTCCAGCATATCCACAAAACCAATCTTTTCATTCTCGCCGACAAAGAAGAAGCGGCCTATTTTTTAAACGATCTTGAGAATCTACTCGGGGAACAGAATGTTCTTTTTTTTCCGGCCTCCTACCGCATGCCATACGAGCACGAAGAGATCGACAATGCCAACATTCTTTTGCGCGCCGAAGTCCTTAACAAGATCAACACAGGGAAGAAACACATCTGCGTGGTCACCTATCCCGAAGCACTTACTGAAAAAGTCGTTACCAAAGCCCATCTCACCAAGAACACACTCGAACTAAAACAAGCAGAAAAAATTTCCATCGAATTCATTACCGAGGTGATGAACGAATACGGATTTGAACGAGCCGACTATGTGGTGGAACCCGGACAATTTTCAATCCGGGGAGGCATCGTGGATATTTTTTCTTTCTCCAATGAACATCCCTACCGCGTGGAATTCCTCGGCAACGAAGTGGATTCCATCCGCAGTTTTGACCCCATCAGTCAGTTGTCGATTCATAAACTAACCTATTGCACCATCATTCCTAATGTGCAAACAAAACTTCTTCAGGAAAGCAGACAAACGCTTTTTGAATTCTTTCCCGAAAGCACCGTAGTTTGGTTCAAACATTTTCAGCTGACACTCGACCGGATCGACAAGGCGTTTGAGCTGGCTGAAACTTCATTCAACAAGCTGGCATCGGTAATTGCGCAATTACCTCCCGACGAGTTGTACATTCACAAAGATGTTTTCAGCAAACAAGCATTGGGATTTCCCTTGGTGGAATTCGGGAATCATTTTTCGCTTGCGCCGACGAAAACGATTGCTTATAATTTTTCTCCTCAGCCCAGTTTTAATAAGAATTTTAGTTTCCTGAATGACAATTTCAAAAGCAACCTGCGCAACGGTGTGAGCAATATCATTTTTGCTGATGCGGCCAAACAGATCGAAAGACTTTACAAAATCTTTGAAGACATTGCCCCGAAAAAATCAGAAGAACCTGAGGTGTTCACTCCCATTTTACTTTCCATTCACGAAGGCTTCATTGATAATGAATTAAAACTTGCTTGTTATACCGATCACCAGATTTTTGACCGTTACCACCGCTTCCGATTAAAAAGCAGCTTTTCGAAAAAGAATGAAGCGTTGACGCTAAAAGAACTGAAAGGGTTGAATCCGGGCGACTATATTACGCACATTGACTACGGTGTGGGCCGTTATGGCGGATTAGAGATCATTGAAGTGAACGGGAAAACACAGGAAACTATCCGCCTTGTTTACAAAGATTACGACATCGTGAACATCAGCATTCACTCATTGCACCGCATTGCAAAATATTCCGGCAAGGAAGGCGCGGAACCGAAAATAAATAAACTAGGAACAAATACTTGGGCAACACTCAAACAGAAGACCAAGAAAAAAGTAAAAGAGATCGCATACGACCTCATCCAACTTTATGCAAAACGGAAAGCATTGAAAGGTTTTCAATACAGTCCGGATAACTATTTGCAAAACGAACTCGAAGCCTCCTTCATATATGAAGACACGCCCGATCAGATCAAGTCGACCGCTGATGTAAAAAAAGATATGGAAAGCGAATGGCCTATGGACAGGCTCGTTTGCGGAGATGTGGGTTTCGGAAAAACCGAGGTGGCCGTACGTGCTGCTTTCAAAGCCGTGTGCGACAGCAAGCAAGTTGCTATTTTAGTTCCGACTACCATTCTTGCTTTGCAGCATTTTAAAACATTCAAAGAAAGGTTAAAAGACCTTCCTTGCACCGTGGATTACATCAATCGTTACCGCTCAGCAAAACAGCAAAAAGAAACATTGGAGAAAGTCACCCGGGGACAAGTGGACATCCTCATAGGAACACATGGCATTGTGGGTAAGGGCGTAAAATTCAAAGACCTTGGCCTGATCATTATTGATGAGGAGCAAAAGTTCGGCGTGGCTGTAAAAGACAAACTGAAAACGTTCAAGACCAACGTCGATACACTCACACTCACAGCTACCCCCATTCCGAGGACATTACAATTTTCTATGATGGGTGCGAGGGATCTGTCCGTCATAAATACGCCTCCTCCCAACCGTTACCCCGTGCAAACGGAACTCCACACGTTCAACGAAGAAGTGATACGTGATGCAATCTCATTTGAGATCTCGCGTGGAGGTCAGGTTTTCTTTGTCCACAATCGTGTGCAGAACATTCAGGAAGTCGCCGGCATGATCCAGAGATTATGTCCGGACGCAAAAGTCGCTATAGGCCATGGACAGCTTGAAGGCGACAAACTCGAACAAGTGATGATGGATTTTGTCGAGGGAGAGTTTGATGTCCTGGTAGCAACCACCATCATCGAAGCAGGTCTGGACATTTCCAATGCCAACACCATCATCATCAATCAGGCACACATGTTTGGATTGAGTGACCTGCATCAGATGCGCGGACGCGTGGGGCGCTCCAACAAAAAAGCATTTTGTTACCTGCTCACCACTCCCGTTTCCTTATTGACCCCCGAAGCCAGAAAAAGATTAAAAGCCATTGAAGAATTTTCAGACCTGGGAAGCGGTTTCAGCATAGCTATGCGGGATCTCGACATCCGCGGGGCAGGAAATCTATTAGGCGGAGAGCAAAGCGGCTTTATCAATGAGATTGGTTTTGAGATGTACCAAAAGATTCTGGATGAAGCGATCATGGAGTTGAGAATGGAGCATGAAGAGCTACGCGATACAAATGTAGGCGGCTCCCCGAAATATTCCCAGAAACAACACAGCCAATACATTTCTGATTGTGTGATCGACACCGACATGGAAATTTTAATTCCGGATGAATACGTGAACAACATTACCGAGCGCTTGAACCTTTACCGTGAGCTCGATGATTCCTATTCCGAAGAAGGACTTACGAAGTTCGAAGCCCAGTTGAAAGACCGTTTCGGTCCGGTTCCCGAACAGGCGATGGAATTGATCCACACCATTCGTTTGCGTTGGTTAGCGATGGAGATTGGTTTTGAAAAACTGCTGCTGAAGAACAACCGTATGGTGGGCTATTTCATCCCCAACCAGAATTCACCTTATTATCAAAGTGAAACATTCACGAAAGTATTGAAATATGTTCAGCACAATGCCCGCGTTTGCAAAATGAAAGAGAACAATGGTAAGTTGAGTCTTTCTTTTGAGAGTATCCGTTCCATTGACGATGCAATTGCCGCCTTACGGCCGGTAATCAACTGATCAGTCTTCTGCAAGTTTTTTTAACGGGACAAATGAGCTATATTTGAGTGCGGCACATTCGTTACAGCAAATTTAAAATGACAAGAGTAACAAAACATTGCCTTTCCTTTTTTCTCTTCCTGAACCTCCTGTTGACTGCTACAGGGGCCGTTGCCCAACACTCCAAACTTGATTCTTTGTCCTCGCTTCTTAAAAAAGACCGTGAAGATACCCTCAAAGTCTACCACCTTATCCTTCTTTCCGATCAGTATCAAAAAAAGGGAGACCAGGATTCTTCTGAATACTGTAACAGCACCGCGCAAAAACTGCTAGACAAATTGTATCCCAGCCCGGATGAGAGAAACTGTGTTCTATATCTGCAATATAGCGCATTCGTCTTCAACAACAGGGGCATCAGCTACAAGAACCAAGGCGATTACTTGAAATCATTGCAAGAATATTTTAAGTCCATGAAGCTGAATGAGAAACTAATGGAATTGAATAAAAAGGAAGGCCAGGAGGGCTTGGCCAAAAATTATAGCAACATTGGAATCGTTTACAAAGAACAAGGTGATTTTCCCAATGCTCTGGAATATTCGCTCAAGGCCTTGAAACTGGATGAACTAACTGGCGACAAAAAAGGAATGGCTATGCGACTCGGGAACATCGGAATCGTTTACAAGGAGCAGATGGATTATGTAAAGGCCTTGGACTACTATTTCAGAGCGCTAAAGATTGACGAAGAGCTTGGCAATGCCGCTGGTGTGGCTAGGCATTTGGGAAACATCGGAATCATTTATAAAAACCAAGGCAACTACAAAAAGGCTTTGGAATATTTGAACAAAGCGCTTACCATAGACGGCTCGATCAAGAACAAAGCAGGATGCTCCAGACACCTCAGCAACATCGGAAGCGTCTATAAAATGCAGAGTGATGATCCTAAGTGCAGTGAAGTTGATAGAAAGGAATACTTAGTTTCCGCTTTGGACTGCTTTCTCCAGGTTCTAAAGATGACAGAAGAAATGAAAGCCAAAAGCGGGATTTCCATTGCATTGTGCAACGTCGGTTCTGTTTACCTGAGGCAAAAGAAATTCAAAGCATCCTTCGAATACCTATACAAGGCATTGGCTATGGCGCAGGACATCGGGGCGATGGACAAGTTGAAAGAAAACTACGGGGAGCTGAGTGGACTTTATGAGAACTCAACCATTCCGCTTCCCGACACGCTTGGAGGTAAACTCCTGAACATGGAAGAAATGCGTCTGCGTGCCATCCATTACTACAAAAGCTATATCAATTTGCGTGATACTTTGTTCAACGAAGAGAATAACAAACAACTCATCCGCAAGGAACTGAATTTCGGATTCGAAAAAAAAGAAGCCGCCGTAAAAGCCGAACAGGACAAAAAAGATGCCTTGGCTCAGGAAGAACTGAAACAAAAAGAAAAACAAAGAAATTATTTCATCCTCGGATTTGCGCTGGTGGCATTTTTATCGCTATTCATTTTCAGAAGTTACAAACAAAAACAAAAAGCCAACGTGATCATTTCCCTTCAAAAAATATTGGTAGAAGAAAAACAAAAAGAAATCCTCGACAGCATCTATTACGCGAAAAGAATACAAACTTCGCTTTTGCCGACTGAAAAATACATTGAGCGGAGTTTAAAAAAATTAAAGGATAAGTCATGAAAAAGAGAAGCATATTCCTTTTTATCCTTCTGCTTCCTTTCGCGGGATGCACGGACCAAAATGCCGGCGACAAGTCTATTCAGACCAGTACCGTGGGTCAACAACTCGTTACTTATCCTTTAACAGACGCAGTTGATTCACTTTTGCTTCTTCTAAAAAAACTTCCGGAGGACACCAACAAAGTAAATGTGTTGAACGAGTTGGGCTGGCAGCTGAAATACAACAATCCGGACTCCGCCGTTCTTGTGAGTACGGAGGCATTGTCACTGGCAGAAAAAATTGGAGACTCAGCAGACAAAAAAGTAGCTCTGGCCGGAAAAACGGGAGTTGCATCTTCCTTGGGCAATTTAGGGGCGATCCATTACGTGAAAGGCGAATACGAAAAAGCGCTCGAGTATTATTTCAAGGCCATGCAAGTGGACGAAGAGCTGAACAATAAAAAAAGAATTGCCAGCCATTTAGGAAACATCGGAATTGTTTACCGCAACCAAGCCGACTATGCCAAAGCATTGGAATACTACCTGAAAGCTTTGAAGATCGACGAAAAACTGAGGGGCTCTTCCGACAAGACACTGGCGCTTGCCGGAAAAAAAGGAATGGCGACCCGCCTTGGAAACATAGGGATCGTTTATGACGAGCAGGCAGATTACGAGAAAGCTTTAAACTATTATCTGAGAGCATTAAAGATAGATCAGGAACTCGGCAACTCAAATGGAACGGCGATCCGTCTTGGAAATATCGGAGTAGCTTATTTCAATCAGGCAGAATCATACCGGAAAAGTGATGCCCTGAAAGCAGGCCGCACATACGCCAGAGCGCTGGATTATTACCTAAAAGCTTTAAAACTGGATGAAGAGATCGGAAACAAGAACAGGATTTCTTATGACCTTGGCAACATAGGAGGTGTGCGCCACAAGCAGGCCGACCTTTTAAGTGAGCAAGGAGAAAAGACTTTTGCTGACGACGCTTACGCTGAAGCACTGGAAAATTTTCAAAAAGCTTTGAAAATAGCCCAAGAGCTGGAGAACAAGAATGCTATCTCTATCCACTTGGGGAATATGGGATCTTTGTATACCTCTTTAGAAAAATACGACGATGCCTTCAAATACCTCTATGATGCGCTGGAAATCTCGGATAGCATTGGCGCGAAAGATTTGGTGCGGTACAACTACGAGCAGCTGAGTACTCTATATAGAAAATCTACCGCTTCTCTTAAAGATACCCTTGGCGGAAAGATTCTGAACAAAGAGGAAATGCGGCTTCGTTCCCTCTTCTATTTCAAAAAATACATTGAAGTCCGCGACTCCATTTTCAGCGAGGAAAATAAGAACCAATTGGTTCGCAAGGAAATGAATTTTGACTTCGAGAAAAAAGAAGCCTCCACAAAAGCGGAACAGGAAAAGAAAGATGCACTTGCGAAAGAAGAATTGAAACAGAAAGAAAAAGAAAGGAACTATTTTATCATAGGTTTCGTGCTGGTAGGAATATTGGCGGCATTCATATTCAGGGGATACCGCCAAAAACAAAAAGCCAATGTGATCATATCCGAACAAAAAAAATTGGTGGAGGAAAAACAAAAAGAGGTCCTCGACAGTATTTATTATGCCAAAAGAATACAGCAATCGCTTCTCCCCACAGAGAAATACATTGAACGAAGCTTAAAAAGACTGAAGGACAAGTCTTCTGACGCAGCCTAACGAAGTGTTGGCAATCCGACAACTTCTGTAAATCCCGCTATCAGCTATAAATACACCCGTTTTACCGAAAACCCCTGTCTCCAGAGCAGTTTCCCTGTACTTTTACATCATAGTTTTTAATCAATCTATTAAACCAAGAAATTATGTGTTACTCTACTATCAAGTCTATTCTGCTGGTTGATGATGACCAGGATGACATTTATTTTTTTTCTAAGGCACTTTCTAATTTTGACGTGAAGGTTGATTTGATGACTGCCGGAGATGGTATCGAAGCTTTTGAGAAATTAGAAACGGTGATGCCCGATGTAATTTTGTTGGATCTGAACATGCCACGCATGAACGGTGTCACATTTTTGAGGAACATCAAAAAAACGAAACATCTGAAAGACATTCCGGTGATCATTTATACTACTTATGTTAGTGTCTTTGACGAAAATGAGCTATTGAAGCTTGGAGCCTATGATGTATTTATCAAACCCGACGAGTTCAACAAGACCGTTCAAACCATTTCAAGCATTCTGAAAATGAATTTCATTCGGATGACAGCTTAACTGTTAATACAAGAACTCTTTGAAAAGAAGCCGGGAGAGCTGATCTTCCGCCTTCTTTTTAAATACTTTCGCCTATCCTGTATCTTTTTCATATCTTCTGCATTAGGAGTGCATCTAAACATTCACCCTAAACCAGAACATTATGAAAAAGAGTTTAAACATTGTGGGATTCACAGCGGCGCTGTTGATGATCACCAACGTAGTAATGAAAAGCAATCATCTTCCGGGAGCCGGAATCGTTATGGCGCTCTCCGGATTTGGCATGAGCATCTACCTGCCGTTTCTTTTAATTTACAAGCAGGGCGAAGCGACTGACCACAAAACCAACATCACCGGAATCATAGGTGCGATCTCCGCCTCCGTGTTGAATTTGGGAATAACATTTAAATTTCAGCACTGGCCGGGCGCAGGAGTGATGATTGTTTTGGGACTCACTTCTTTTGCATTGGTCTTTATTCCTTTGCTTTTAAAAAAGAAATTAAGCGGAGAAGCATCGGAAAGAAAAACGGTGATGAATACACTGGGAGCAATCGGACTGACTTTGTTTGCACTGGGTATTCTGTTCAAGATCATGCATTGGCCGGGAGCAGCTGTGATGCTGGGCTTAAGCATTCCCGCTTTGTTTCTGGGATACTTTGTTTTGTACATGACCGACAAGAGTATTGATGCCGAAGAAAAAACCCGTCACCTCAGAAAATCTTTCTTGTCAGTGATCCTTGGATGCGTTGTCGCTTCACTGATCCTTGTCGCCCTGAATAAACCTTTTCTTCAACAAGACCCGGAGAAACAGGAGATGGCTGCGGTAGGCAATGGGCAGTAGGCAATGGGCAATAGGCAATAGGCAATAGGCAATTAGGAAAGTAGGCAATTTTAAAGGGTCGGCAATAGGCAATTAGAAGAGTAGGCAATAGCAATTAGAAGAGTAGGCAATAGCAATTAGAAGAGTAGGCAATTAAAAAAAATAGGCAATAGGCAATTGATTTAAATTAGCATCAAGTTCATGGGCTGAAAAAGGATTATTATGAAAGCTAAATAATTTTTTCTATTGCAAGTCATCGCCCTTAAAATAAGAACATGCCAGCATCCAACAAAAAAGGCCGAACATAAATGTTCGGCCTTTTTCAATTGCCTATTGCCTACTTCTTCTAATTGTTTTTTTTATTGCCTATTCTTTTTAATTGCCTACTTTTTTTAAATTGCCTACTGACCTTACCCCATACTATTCGCAATCGCACTAAATGTCACATCGTTCTTTCCTAATTTGGAAATGATGCTCATGTGAGATTTGAAAGCCGTCATGAAAGTTTCATTGTAGATATACGGAACTCCGAATTCTTTTGCAGTTGCTTCCACGATGGGAGCGATCTCCGGATAGTGGACGTGGCATATACGTGGAAACAAATGATGTTCTGTCTGGTAATTCAATCCTCCTACATAATAAGTGATCAACCAGCTACCTCTTGAAAAGTCGGCTGTCGTTTCCATTTGGTGAATCGCCCATTCGTTCTCAATGTTTCCTTTTTCGTCAGG
>JBKJQG010000333.1:0-7321 GCA_046594925.1 Bacteroidia bacterium | reverse complement strand
GCGTATTTGTATTTGTCGAGTCGATTTTTTTCAAATTCCTGGCGTGATTTTAGATTAAAAGGATTAAAAAATTATCTTTGTCAAATGAAATTTTTCAAACTGTGCATGCTCTTCTTTTTTCTTCTTTTTTCTGCATCGTTTTTGTGTGCTCAGACTTCGATTTCGGATACCGGAAAGGTTGATCTGGTGCAGGAATACAAGATCAAGGAGCTGCTGAACAAACACATCGAAGTAAATTCAAAAGCACCCATAAAAGGATACCGCATCAAGATCCATTTCGGCTCTGATAAAAACAAGGCGAAAGAAATAAAAGCAAAATTCATATCGAAATTTCCGGATTACACGGCGTATGAAAAATATGATCAGCCGAATTTCAACATCCGTGTAGGAGATTTCCGTACAAAACTGGAAGCATACAAAGCATTGAAGGAAATTCAGCTCGAATTCCCTGCTTCGTTTTTGGTGCAAGACGAAATCGAACTGCCTAATCTCGGTCCGGCTACCATAAAATGATCTTTCCTGTCACACTGCTTAGTTCCTTTAACTAGTCAACCAACAGTCAACTCTGCGTCCTGAGTTTCTCTTCCTTTCGCTCGTCCAGCTCGACCACATTGCTTCAACTATTTTTATTTTTTTACCTCTTTTCTCTTGTTTTTTTAAAAACAATCGTTGATATTTGATAAATATTAAAACAATTTTCAGTGCGATGCTTTGCTTCTGCCCTGATTTTTGGCCTGCGGCACCTCCTTTGCAAGAGGCCTGTCAGCGTTGTAAAGGCCTTTTTAATAAGGCAAAAATAAAATACACGTCATCCCTTTTTTATGAAAACAAGAATTATTGCTTCAACATTGATCATGATCTCCGTTCTTTCCCTGGCTTGCCACAAGAAAGCAATGAAACAATCGGGCGACAGCGCTCCGAAAGCAGAAGCGAAAACTGCCCAGGAAGTAAAAGTGGATCCTGCAGCCGACATGGCCGCCACAGGTTCTGCTTATAAGCTCGACAGCATAGCCCTAAAAGGGGATGTATTGTCGGTGTTTCTGAACTACTCCGGCGGATGTAAGGATCACTCCTTTGAACTTGTCTCCAACGGAATGTACGCGAAATCAATGCCTCCGCAACTTTCATTGTGCCTCAAGCACACGGGAAATGATGACATGTGCAAAAAGCTGGTGATGCAGGAACTGAAGTTCGACATCAGCAAGATAAAATACAAAGGAAGCAACTCTCTCACAGTAAAGCTTGGTGAACAAAGCGCGATTTACAATTATTAAGCAAACTCTAAACAAATATATATACACCTAAATCCAGCAAACAATGAAAAAAATAATTACTTTATTATCTGTTGCAGTAGTGATGGCTACCACGGTCGTTACAGCACAAGACGATATCGGGGGGACACCTTACAGTACTTTGCAGCAAATCAGTCACGCCAACATTGCAGAGGTAACAACTCCCGCATTTGATGCTGCAGAACTGATTCGCCAATCGAATGAAAGAGTGAAACAGGGAACTTTCCCCATTACCGATAAACTTTTTGAAGTAGCTTACAGCACATTCAATTCAGGAACCTGGATCGACTTGATGAACGGTGACAGAATGTGGAGATTGAAGATCACTTCTCCGGGAGCTAAAAAAACATCCTTGTATTACCGAAACTTCTTCCTTCCTGAAGGAGGATATCTTTTTGTATACAACGAAGACAAGACCCAGGTATTGGGAGCTTATTCTTCCCGTAACAACGAGTCGGCAAACGATAATGGCGGCATCTTTTCCACCGAGTACATAGTGGGAGAAACACAGATCGTTGAATACTACGAGCCTGCAACAGCAAGAGGAAAAGGACATGTTGAAATTTCCTACATTGTACATCAATTCACTGCAACTTCTTCCATCTTGAAAGACATGCTGATCGATGAATCAGATGCTTGTGAAGTGGATGTGAATTGTTCAGAAGGGGCATCTTGGGCAAATCAAAAAACAGGTGTGGTGCGTTTGTATGTCGTGATGGTGCCTTCTTCGGTTGCCGGATGGTGCAGCGGAACTTTGGTTAACAACACAGCAGCGGATTGTAAAAAATACATTTTGACTGCCATGCATTGTGCATACAATGGAAGTACAGAAACCACCAACTACAATTTGTGGAAAGCATATTGGAACTATGAAAAAACAGCTGCAAATTGTATGGTTGCAGGAACAGGCGGAGCGTCTACTTCTAAAGTGCTGACCGGTTCAGTAAAAGTAGCCGGAGCAAATGACGGAGGCGGAACCACAGGATCTGATTTCCTTTTGATCAGAATGACAACGGTGGCATGGCCTACCGGTGTAGCACCTTATTACAACGGGTGGACAAATGTAGCCACAGCACCAACAGGCGGTGGTGTTGGTATCCACCACCCTGCAGGAGATTGCAAGAAGATCTCTAAATTTACGGCAACACCAAGTTCTACTTCTTGGGGCGGATCTGTTTCAGGTACACACTGGCAAATGTCTTGGGTAGCGACTACCAACGGACACGGAGTTACAGAAGGTGGTTCTTCCGGATCAGCTTTGTATAATAGTGCAGGTTTGATCTTTGGAACATTGACAGGAGGAAGTTCGTATTGTACAGCTTTAACCAGCCCTGATGTTTACGGAAAAATGTCTTACCACTGGCAATCCAACTCTACCACAACAACAAGACAATTGAAACCATGGCTGGATCCTACTGCATCAGGAGTGACCACGCTTACCGGTTCATTCTCTTGTACTCCTACTACAGCCATCAACGAGCAAGAATCTTTGGATTATGTTACCATCTATCCAAACCCTAACAACGGTTCTTTTAACGTGAACATTGAACTGCCTAAAGCAACGGATGTAACCATCAACATTATTAACGTGGTTGGACAACAGCTTTCCTCTCGGAAAGTGAACAATACCATGGGTGGTACTTACTCCATCGAGCTTGCAGATCAAGTGAGCGGAATTTATTTCGTTGAGATCAAGACAGCTACTTCCAAAGTAGTAAAGAAAATAAACGTAGTAAAATAAAAATTAAAACAAAAAGACAAGCGCCCAAAATTAGTTTGGGCGCTTGTTTTATAAGACAAAATCTCTCAACATAAACTTTTACTAATTCGATGCAAATGAAAAAACAATTACTTTCAATATTGGTTGTCACCGCAGCAATGCTGTGTAATAACGCAAGCGCACAGTTAAGCCAAGGCGGAACTCCTTACAGTTTCAACGATGTAGCCGCCAAGCAGGCCTTGAGTTTCGTGAACATGCCGGGCTTCGACGTGGATGCAATGAAAGCGGAAGATGCCGTGAACGATTTGAGCAAAGGCCCTTTCCGTTTCGGATACAATCACATGGTAAGTCTTAACCTTTCCAATTCAGGTGAGTGGACAACCCTTGCAAATGGCGACAGGCTGTGGCGCATGGGTGTTTCATCAACCGGCGCTCAAACCATCAACCTTGCTTTCGACGATTTTTTCATGCCGGAAGGCGGAAAGCTTTTCGTTTACAATGCTTCAAAATCTTATGTGATCGGGGCATTCACAAATGTGAACAATCAGGAAGACAAACAATTTGCTACGGATTTGATCCCGGGTGATGCGGTGATTCTTGAGTATTATGAGCCAGCAGCTGTTGCAGGCCAGGGAAAGATCAATGTTTTTCGTGTTACCCATGCTTACAGAGGCGTTGAAGATTACGTAAGAAATTTTACCGGAGAAGACTATGAAAAAACTTTCGGTGCTTCGGGTTCTTGCGAGATCAACGTAAACTGTCCTTACGGCACAGGTTGGTCAAATGAAAAACGTTCCGTTGTTTGTTTGGTATCCGGCGGAAGTGAATTCTGTACAGGTGCTTTGGTGAACGATGTGCCTGCTGACAGAAAACCTTATGTATTAACGGCTAACCATTGCGGTTCATCGGGATTTGGATCTTGGGTATTCCGTTTCAACTGGGAAGCACCGGGATGTACGGATCCTGCATCATCTCCTTCCACTGCTCAGTCTTTAACAGGAAGTGTAAGAAGGTCATTTAGTTCTGCATCTGATTTCTGTCTGGTAGAAATTACCGGTGGATTGGTTGGCGGAACTGTTCCTGCAGCATACAATCCTTTTTTCGCAGGATGGAACAACGTAGATGCTGCTTGTGATTCAGCAAGATGTGTTCACCACCCAAGCGGTGACATCAAAACGATCTCCGGATCTTCTACCCCTTGCACAAACACTTCTTGGAGTGGAACACCTCCAAACAGCCACTGGTTCATTCAATGGACGGCTGCTTGTACAGAGCCGGGATCATCGGGATCTCCTTTGTTCGATCAGAATCACAGAATCATCGGACAATTGCACGGCGGGGCTTCTGCTTGCGGAGTTCCTGTAGGAAGCATGAACGATATTTATGGTAAATTCTCTCTGTCCTGGTTAGGCGGAGGAACTGCCGGAACGCAATTAAAAGCCTGGTTAGACCCTTCAAACACGGGGACTACTGTACTCGATGGAGTTAATCTTTCGGCAACTGCCATCGCAGCTGCGGAATCAGAAGACCTGATGAGTGTTTATCCTAACCCGAGCACAGGAAGTTTCAATGTTGAATTGAACTTGACTTCTTCACAAGATGTAACCTTGAACGTGATGAATGTATTGGGAGAAGTTATTTCTTCTAAAACACTTTCAAATGCTTCCAACGGAAAATACACGGTTGACCTTTCTGCTCAAACAGCAGGTGTTTATTTTGTTGAGGTGTCGTCCGCAACAGGAAAAACAGTTAAGAAGATCAACATCGTAAAATAATTCAGCATAGATCTAATAAATAAAAATCCCGCTCTGTAATGGAGCGGGATTTTTTATTGTGGTAAAGACCGGAAGACCACAGAAATGCATACGCATATGAGTGCCAAAGCATTCAGAATATTAAGAGGCCTTTTGAGGATTTGGAGATTTAGGGGATTAAGTTTATATTTGATAGAGCTGCTTTTTTGCAGCCATATTTACCCCCATTGGTCGGGTATGGATGCAAAATGCAGGCATATAGGTAAGTTAGTTGCAATTATAAGAACCGATGCCGCATTAGATAAACTATTTCTCAACAATGTTTTGGAACCAAAAAGGTTGAGTTACTTAAAAATCAACTTACCTTTCGAGACTAATTTGTCTCTTGAAATAATTCTATAAAAATATACTCCACTAGCCAAATCGTTTCGCCTAAAAATTAATTCGATTCCTGAAAAATATTTTTTGCTAACTATTGCACCTTTAAAATCATATACTAATAAAACTGCATTTTTCTGTTCATCTGAAAAAGAAAAAACGGTCTCTGTTAATAAGGGATTAGGATAAACGATTACCTCCTCTTGAGTAAAATGGTCTTCGATTCCAACATGAGAAGGAATTGAATCGACACATAGAATAGAATCTAACATCACAACAGAATTGTTGTTTAGTGACATAGAGTAGACAATACATGCTGAAAATTCTCCAGAACGATTTGCTATCGAAGGAAGAACACTACTGTAGTTAATAGAAATAGTAGTGTCTATAACACATCCGTTTATATCGCCAGCATTATCTGTTTTAATAATAAAAGGCTTTTGAAGTGACGCTTTCTGAATAAATCCGACTTCCATATATCCTCCATCGATTGTTGAAATTAACTTGTAAGGATAACAATAGCTATCCTGTTGATATAGTTTTCCCCAAATAATAACGCCAGCAGAGTCAAGTTTAATCATTCCAACGGATTTGCTTGTTCCATTTACATTTTCAGGTTCAAAAGAAACAATATAATTCCCATCAGAAGTTTGATTCACTGAAATGAATTCAGCAACTGTAACTGTCGGTGGAGTATATTTTTTAGCCCATAAAAAATTATAGTTTTGATCTAAAGCCATCAGAAATGGGTGTAGATTTGACGGTCCACTAAAAGATGCGGTGTAACCTGCGACTAAATAACCACCATTTTTATATGCCGTAACTGATGAAAAGCCCGTAAAATCAGAATACACAAAATTCTTCGAACAAAGAACCGTCCCGCTGCCATCAAAAACACTAAACGAACCACAGTCACCTGAAGAACAATTTATTCCCAAAGACACATATTTGTTGGGATATATTTCTTTAACAAAGTTAGTCCGATTGAAAGTATTGTCTCCGTAGTATTTATTCCAAAGTTGGTTTCCATTCAAATCAACTTTTATTGTGTACGAGGTAGCACCAGCTGACCCCAACTCATAACTTTCAGTATAACCCGAAATTATAATATTATCATCTGATGTATGATCAATGGTAATTCCAAAATCAACATCAGGTCCTCCATATCCTTTAGTCCATAATACATTACCAATTGAATCTGTTTTAATTATAACAATATTTATGTCGGTACTTGTAATATTTATTGGACTGTTAGCACAAATATAAATATCTCCCGAGAAATCAAATGTCAAATCATTAAAAGAGATATATATGGGAAATTCGAATTTTTTATACCATTGAGTCAAGCCATTTTTAGACAATTTTGCAAGAAAGCCTCCTTCAGTGTAACCACTGCTATCCAAGTAATATCCACAGACTATATAACTTTCATCCGGTAATTGTTTAACAGCTGTTGCACTGCCTCCATATGGTAATTGAATGATCTTTTTAAACGTAAAATCACTTTGCGAAAAGCATTGAGAAATTGAAATAATAAATATTAAAAGAAGAATTTTCTTTATCATCTGACTAAGATACAAAATGTTACTCTCTTAGAAAAAAGAAAGTAAATTGGTAATAAATAACCGCAACTAACACAGGGCAGGTGCAAAAAGTGAATTCCGCTCCGAGAGACAATTTTTTTGTATATTTATACTTCCAGCTTCGTAGAAAAATTACATTTATAAACGCTTTCTGCGCCTGCCCTGGGAACATTATGTGTAAGCTGGTCTTTCTTTTTCTTTAACATATTCCAGTGCAATTTTATCTTCCTACTTTTAATTATCATTTCACACAACAAACATTTTTCTTCCGTAACCAATTAGTCTCCGCAGACAGTTTTGTGGTCGCGCGAACTCAACTGCTTTTTAGAAGGGCGCGCGAGGATTGAAGCAACGCGATGATGAGTTGGCCGTTTGGGGGAAGAAATCGTTGCTTCTTGATTTTTTTGTTTCTTTTTTGATCAAGCAAAAAAGAAAAGAAGATAATTAGAAACGAACATCACTCTGCCCAAATTAATTTTTGCTCCGGAGACAGATTTGAAATCGGGCGGAATTTATCACAAGTAATAAATTCGTAATTCCAGCCAAACGCATAACAGCGCACTGGGCGCAATTGTGCACATTTTAGTTCTCATC
>JBKJQG010000332.1:0-3721 GCA_046594925.1 Bacteroidia bacterium | reverse complement strand
CCCATCACTTCATCACCCCATCACTTCATCACCCCATCACCCCATCACCGCAATATAACATCATTAATGACTTCAGTCCCCACTTCATCATTAAGCATCTTAACGATCTTAGTCTTTGCCATCGACAATTCATTTCTCAATGCCGCCGAATCCAAAGTTACAAAAAGCTGCTTATGCTTGATGTAAAGATCTTTTGTATGTTTTGCAATCATCACACCCATCACACTTTCCCATGAAGAAATAAGTTTGCGCTCAGCCAGCCTGTCGTCCAGCTTATAGGCTTTAAGCAGTTGCTCTATCACTTCTTTTAAACTATGTTCGTTGTGTTTGCTCACGTAATGTTTTTTTAATTTGATCCCGATAACTATCGCGACTGAACTCTGCTATAATTTTCAACAGTCCCATTTGCGATCCTGAATACTTTGAAATCGATTTCTCCTGATTGAAATAGTTCAGCCAATCGTGTGGGATGTGTATCGGTCACAAACAATTGTCCGAATTTATCACTGCTCACCAACTCCATCAATTGCTTTACGCGAAGGTCATCCAGCTTGTCGTAAATATCATCCAGCAATAAGATCGGTGTGATGTTCTTGATCTTTTTTATGAAATCGAATTGTGCCAGTTTGAGTGCGATCAAAAATGATTTCTGTTGTCCCTGTGAAGCAAATTTTTTGATCGGATAACTGTTGATAGTGAATTCCAGATCATCCTTGTGGATGCCGACGGAAGTATATTCAATGGCGCGGTCGCGGTTCAATGCTTTTTCGAGCACTTCTGCAAAACTGTCTTCATTCAGATGAGAATTGTAAAGGATGTTCACTTTTTCCTTGCCTCCAGAGATGAGTTCATAATAGGATTGGAAAATGGAGACAAAAGCATTTATGAAAGTCTGACGACCGTGATGTACTTTTTTTCCATGTTCGATGAGCTGAAGATTCCAGATCTCGAGAGAGTCGGCATCGAATTGTCGGCTGTCTCCGAATTGTTTGAGTAAAGCATTTCTGTGGGAAAGTACTTTGTTGTACCGGATAAGATTTTCCAGGTAGTCGCGGTCGAACTGAGCGATCACGCTGTCGATGAACCGTCTCCGGCTTTCGCTGCCTTCCGTGATCAGCTCCGAATCGGCAGGGGAGATCATCACCAAAGGGTAGAGCCCGATATGGTCGGCCAGCCTGGAATACTCTTTTTTATTGCGTTTGAACTGTTTTTTCTGGTTGCGTTTGAGCCCACAGAAAATCTCATCTTCTTCCCCTCTTAGCTCAAAAAGGCCCTGTATCATCAAAAAAGGGGCTTCGTGGAGGATATTCTGGCTGTCGATGGGGTTAAAAAAGCTCTTGCAGAAGGATAAATAGTGGATGGCATCCAGGATATTGGTCTTTCCTTCGCCATTGTTGCCTGTCAGGCAGTTTATCTGTTTGCTGAAGCTCAGTTCGGCTTCCGGGTAATTTTTAAAATTTAAGACAGATAATTTCTTTAAAAACATTCGTTTTTCAGGCTAAAATAGACCGGTTTTATGCTTGGAGGTCCTTTTTACCAAAAGCAGGCAGGAAAACGGACTGAATGGTAAAATTAACCAAAAATCAACCGGAATTTCAGATTGTTCAGAATTAATTATAGATATTGCAAAAAAAACTTATTTTTGCAGTCCATTAACAAGATTTATTAAAGATTATGGCAAAAGAAATTAAAGACGAACCGATTGTAGATGTTGAACAGGCGTTTGGCAAAACCGAAATGTATATTGAGCAAAACAAGAAAAGCCTTGGGATCATTTTTGTTACCCTTGTGGTTCTTGTGGGAGGTTATTTTGCATACAAATACTGGTACGTTGCAGGAGAAGAGACCAAAGCAAGAGCAGAGATGTTCACGGCTGAGGATTATTTCGGGAAAGATTCAATCGATCTGGCCATGAATGGCAATGCTGCAGGTGCAATTGGTTTCATAGAGATAGTAGAGAATTACGGGGTAACTCCTTCCGGAAACCTGGCTGAATATTACTTGGGAATGTGCTATCTGAAAAAAGGACAATACGAAGAGGCTATAGCGCACCTGGAAGAATTTGACGGGAACGATCAGATCGTTGCTCCTTTGGCAACAGCAGGTATCGGGGATGCTCACATGGAACTTGGAAAGGTAGACGAAGCAATCACTTTCTACCTGAAAGCAGCTGAGCAGAATAACAACCTCTTTGATTCTCCTATTTGTCTTAAAAAAGCAGGTCTGGCTTACGAAGAAAAACAAAACTATTCGCATGCGATCAAAATTTACGAACGTATCAAAAATGAATACTCTGAAACAATGGAAGGCAAAGAGATGGACAAGTTCATCGCCCGCGCTAAAGTTTTAGGTAATTTATAAGGTTAAACATTCTTTAATAAAGGTGATTTTTGCAAAAGAGTCACCTTTTCTTTTTTAAGAAACATTCCGGGATTTCAAATTTTAAATTGGATTCCTCTAATTTTCAATCGCCCATGTCATCATTAAACAGGAACTTATCAAGTGTTGAAGGAAGTGAAATTCCGAACGGAGCTGGCATGCGTGTCGGAATTGTTGTTTCGGAATGGAACGAAGGCATTACGACTGCTTTGTTCGACGGAGCAGTAAGAACGCTCGTGAACAATGGTGTTAAGAAGGAAGACATCATCATCATCACTGTGCCGGGAAGTTTTGAGCTGACGATGGGTGCGCAACTTTTGTGTGAAGATAAAAGCATTGAGGGTGTGATCACGCTGGGTTGTGTCATCCAAGGCGAAACCCGTCACTTTGATTTCATTTGTGATGCGGTGGCACACGGAGTAACCAATGTCAGTTTAAAATACAACAAACCTGTGATTTTCGGTTTACTCACTCCCAATACTATGCAGCAGGCTCAGGACAGGGCAGGTGGGAAGCATGGCAACAAAGGCGATGAAGCGGCGGTAACTGCTTTGAAGATGATCGCTCTTCAGAAGTCAATGAGGTAAGAAGCACTCTTTCCGAACTTTAAAGAATCCCCTTATCCCCTTTATTCAGCACCAATCTCTTAAAGTAGAAGTAAGCCACACAGATCATTCCGGCAACGAAAGGATATCCTGCACTGTCTTTCAGGTATTCTTTCCCTAGAAATTCACAGATCATCCAATAGGAGTTAGCTCCTATCCAGAAACAAATGGCCAGATTGATCCAAAACTCATCGTCCTTTTCTTTCCAGGATATGTAAGTAATGACAAGGGCTACAGTAACCGTGGGGACGATCATGCAGACTCCCAAGATTTTCCATTGAAGCATCCAGCAGGTGTCTTTTAGCAACCAAAGCGGGATGTGAAGGTTTTCGTAGTGGCGGATCTTATGCATGAAACAAATATATAAAAATCTGTTTTGCGGGGAGGCTTGATATGCCTAATTATTGCCAATAGGACTTTTGCTGGGCGGTCGGGTTTATAGACAATCACCCCTTTAATATGTGTGTTTTTCTTTTGCATTGGGAAATCTTTTTTTTACATTTGCAGTCCTTTGGAAAAAAGGTACGGAGAGATGCCTGAGTGGCCGAAAGGAACAGTTTGCTAAACTGTCGTACGGGAAACTGTACCGAGGGTTCGAATCCCTCTCTCTCCGCTTTCAATCGCCGAAACGAATTGCAGCGGACACGTCCGCCGCTATTGTAAAGGAGAAAGAATGATCGGATAACAAAAAGTATATTTTTTTGCTTGTTAGACAAAAATAATACTACATTTGCATC
>JBKJQG010000209.1:0-11054 GCA_046594925.1 Bacteroidia bacterium | reverse complement strand
CCTATTGCCTATTGCCTATTGCCTATTGCCTATTGCCTATTGCCTATTGCCTATTGCCTATTGCACAATTCGTAGTTTCGCAAATTTGATTAACAATTGTTTTTGCCCGATGCCATCGAATAAAATGGTGGCTTTGTTATTCGGAAAATCTCCGTCCATGCTAACCACTTTGCCGCTTCCGAAACGGTCGTGTTGCACTTGCGAACCAACTTGAAGGTCACGCAGGCTTTCGGTATCAAAGTCGCTGGTGTTCTTTGCAGCGCTGTTTACTTTCACGAGTTTTTTTCCCATTACGGGCCGCTGTACAAAAGTCTCTTTCGGTTTAGGTGATGTGGTCTGCAGTTTTGGTTTTACGGAATATTCTTCATCGCCAAACATGCGGCCATTGTTTTCTGCCGGCAGCTGAATGTATTTTGAATCAAGTTCTTCAATGAAGCGGCTGGGTTCACAGTAGATCAGATTCCCCCAACGGTAACGCGTGGTGGAGTAGGAGAGGGTCACTCTTTTTTCTGCCCGCGTTATTGCAACATAGAATAACCTTCGTTCTTCTTCGAGATCGGCACGGTCGGTCAGCGACATTTGTGAAGGAAAAAGATTTTCTTCCAGGCCGACGATGTAGACGTATGGAAATTCCAATCCTTTCGCTGCATGAATCGTCATCAAAACCACACGATTCTTATCTTCTTCGCTTTCGTTCTTTTTGTCGGCATCGGTCATCAGGGCAATGTCCTGCATGAATACGTTCAATGCTGTATTTGGAGCGGGCAACAGGTTGTCGCTTTCCGGTTCATCTTTGAAAAGTTCTGTGTTTTCTGCTTCTGCTTTTTCAGCATTCAGCTTCTCTCTCTCTTCTTGATTTTCCTTTTCGGTTTCATCCACCACGATCTCCACTTCGGTTTCTGTAAATTCTTTCAGACCGTTTAGCAACTCTTGTATGTTCTCATGGCGGCTCACTCCTTCGGGAGATTTGTCTGCATATAAGTCTTTCAGGATGCCCGAATGGATGGCGATGTGCTGCCCCAGATCGTAAGCATTCTGTGTTTTTAGCTGAGCTGAAAAACTTTTGATCATGGTTGCGAATTCATCCACTTTTGTTTTTGCACCGCTGTTCAATCCTATCTCGAACTCATTGATGTTGTCAATTACTTTCCAAAGACTGATGTTGTTATCGTTGGCCGCGATGATGATCTTTTCAAGTGTGGTGTCACCGATTCCTCGTGCAGGATAATTGATGATGCGTTTCAAGGCTTCTTCGTCGTCGTTGTTGATGGTCAAACGATAATAGGCCAACAGGTCTTTTATTTCTTTCCTTTGATAGAAGGACAATCCTCCATAGATCCGGTAAGCAATGTTCTGTCTCCGCAAAGCTTCTTCCATGGCTCTCGACTGAGCATTGGTCCGGTACAGGATAGCGAAATGCCTGTTGTGTGCCTGTTCATTCATCTTGGTTTCGAAGATGGAATTGGCTACAAAATTTCCCTCCGAATTATCGCTTTCGGTTTTTACAACTTTGATGATCTCACCTTCTGCATTGTCGGTGAAAACATTTTTCTTTAGCTGGTCTTTGTTTTTTGCGATCACGGAATTCGCTGCGCCGACAATGTTTTTTGTCGACCGGTAATTCTGTTCCAATTTGAACACTTTTAATTCAGGATAATCTTTTTCGAAATTCAGGATGTTCTGAATCGTCGCACCGCGGAAAGCGTAAATACTCTGGGCATCGTCGCCTACGACACAAATGTTGCGGAAAGCAGCAGCAAGTTGTTTTACTATTAAGTATTGCGAAAAGTTGGTATCCTGGTACTCGTCCACCAGAATGTGCTTGAACTTGTGCTGGTATTTATGAAGCACGGCGGGAAAATCACGGAGTAGGACATTCGTGTTGAAGAGCAGGTCGTCAAAATCCATGGCTCCCGCTTTGAAACAGCGGCTGCGGTATATTTCATAAATGATTCCCAATTTGGGTTTGGCCGCTTGGCGGTCCTCTTCCTGGATTTGTGCATTGTTCAGGTAGGATTGTGCAGAGATCAGGTTGTTCTTAGCAGAAGAAATCCTCGATAAAACACTTCCCGGTTTATAAATCTTGTCATCCAGGCCTTGTTCCTTTAATATAGTTTTGATCAGACTTTTGGAATCATCAGTATCGTAAATAGTGAAATTGGGAGGATATCCTATTTTCTCGGCTTCGCTCCGCAGAATTCTTGCAAAAACAGAGTGGAAAGTTCCCATCCAAAGGTTCTTCGCTTCTCCCGGGCCCACTATTTTAGCAATCCGTTCTTTCATCTCCTTCGCGGCCTTGTTGGTAAAGGTGAGGGCGAGGATGTTGAAGGGGTCAGCTCCTTTTTTCATAAGGTGAGCGATCCGATATGTTAAAACGCGTGTTTTCCCGGACCCAGCTCCAGCTATGATCATCACAGGCCCATCTGTACATTCAACAGCGGCCCTCTGAACTTGATTCAGCTCCTCTAAATAATTTTTCGACATGTTTCTTGCCTTTCCCGGTTAAAAATGAGCCCAAATTTAAAGTTTATGAGGGACTTTTTCCTGCTTGTTGAAAAGTAAAAACATTTCCTATCTAATATATTGATAACTAAGTAGTTATAATGGTCTAATAAATGGTAAAACAAGAGGATTTTTTTTATCGGGAATTTTGTTTTATTTTTATCTTGTAAACGAAACATAAGTAATTTTAAAAATAGCTTCATGAAAAAATTATATTCAATTTTATCTGTTCTTGCTGTACTTTCTTTATTTAGTTCTGCATCTGCACAATTGACCAGCAACAATCCTTACGGAATCTCCAACATGGAGTGGAACCTGAAGTATGTGAATAAAACAAACATACTGTTGGAGACAGTGGATCAGGAAAGTTTTATTAATTATGTCATCATCTCTTCGGGAGGAGCTTGGTCAGACATGCCTTATTTCAGTGCTTACATCAAGTCGACGCTGCAGAAGCAAAAGGAAGAACTGTGTTACAAAGTAGGGTCAGGAATGATCACGGATGTGGCACAAGTAAAAACTTATTTTTCGTCTTTACAAAAAGGACACGCGGTTCTTTTCAACGAATACAAAACAAAAAAAGCAACGATCATTGCCCAGGAAGATGCTAGAAAAGCGGCTAAAAGCGCTGGTACTGGCCCGTTGCCATCTCCATTGAATTGCGGTTCTCCATGTAACAACCCCGGTTTTGAATTGGGAACAGGTTTCTGGGATTATTGGGAAGGAACAGCTTGTACAGCTGCGGATCCATGTAGCTTAATTCCGGGTTTCAGCGGAAGTGCTCACGTGTTGGAAAATGTTTCAGGAGGTTTCGATCCGCTGGTAGGCCCGGCATTGCCGCTGGTTGCTCCGGGAGCCGGAAACAATTCATTGATGATCGGCAATGGTCCAGTTACAGGTGCTGGTGCATCTCGTGCGAGTATTTCCTTCACAGTTGACTCAACCAGTACGAACTTTACCTACCGTTATGCGGTGGTGTTGCAGGATCCCGTGTCGGGACATACGGATCCGCAAAGACCTTATTTTAAAGTGAAATTACGCGATGCTTCAGGTGCTATTTTACCTGGCTGCGGCGATTATGAAGTAATTGCAAAACCGCCCATCACCGGTTTTACCTTGGTAACAGGAACCACCGATATTTGGTACCGCCCTTGGACAACAGTATTTGTCCCCCTTTCGGCATATATCGGACAATGTGTTACGCTTGAATTTACTTCGTCAGATTGCTCTCAGAGTGGCCACTACGGTTATGCATACATTGATGCTGATTGTTATCCCAACACTTTGTTGACATCTTCTCCTGCCGTTTGCGGTGGAGCTACTGTGACTTTAACAGCTCCTGCGGGAGGAACAACATACACTTGGACCAATACCACTTCGGGTGGTACAACCGGAATTGTCGGACCGAGTAATCAAGTCACTTGCGTAGTTGATACCGGCGGTGTTTACCAGGTGGTGTTGACTTCCGTTGCCGGACCATCTTGTAATGCAACTCTTACGATCACGGTGCTCGAAAGCCCTTTCAACTTTTTTAACAGCTTCATAGCCGACACTGTTTGTGCCGGATTGCCTATGACATTCTTGGAGTCATCGACTCCTGCTGACAGTGCGGATGCTTGGGTCTGGGATTTTACGAATGACGGACTGGCCGATTCAAATGTCCCGAATCCGACTTATACCTTTGCTGCGGGAGGAACTTATCCCGTTACACTCATCAGTAGTTTTGGACCATGTAATGCGGATACAACCATTAACGTACTTGTATTACCGGGTGGAATCCCTGTGATCAATAGCGTTCCTGTCATGTGTTCCAACGGTGCAAATATCACTCTCGTGGAAACGGGTGCCTCGGGCGGTGTTTGGGCAGGACCAGGGGTGATCGATTCCATTGCCGGAACATTTGATCCTAGTGTGGCTGATACGCTAACTGCCAATACCATTACTTATACGACACCGGGACAATGCGGTGCTGCGGATACAATTTCCATTACAGTCTTGCCTAGTGCCAATCCGGCCTGGACAACCACGGCAATGTGTTCCGATGCAGGTTTGACCGACTTAACTACTTTATTGAACGGAACAACTGGCGGCGTTTGGTCGGGATCCGGAGTTACCGGAAACAACTTCAATCCGACTGGATTGTCAGGCCCGATCTCCGTTACTTATACAGTCGGAACGACGCCTTGTGTTTTGACCGAGACACATACAATAGTAGTGACACCTCGTGCCAATGCGACCATTACTTCAGCCTTGACGCTTTGTTCCGATGATCCTGCCGTTACTTTAGCTGCCGTTCAAACTGGAGGAACCTGGAGCGGAACTGGCGTCACTCCCGGAGGAGTGTTCAACCCATCCATTGGTCCCGGTATTTACACCGTAACTTATACCATCGGCGGATCTTGCGGCGATGTAGATACAGCTCAGGTAAACGTTCTTTTGGGAGGAACTCCTTCCTGGAACCTTCCTACCGCTATCTGTCAATATTCTGACTGTCTGGATCTTTCTACAATGATCACTGGAAGCGGAGGAGGAACTTTTACCGGTCCCGGCGTTTCGGGCATTATGTTCTGTCCTGATACATTATCCGGACCTGTAAACATTACCTATTCTGTCGGAGTTGGCGTCTGCGCAAGTAGCACCACGCTGAGTATCCTTGTAGACCCCATCGATGCAGCATTTACTGCAAGCCCTACATCGGGAATGGATCCTTTAACCGTAGACTTCACAAACGGAAGTACGAACTGGTCGGTTCTGCAATGGGATTTGGCTAACGGAGGAGGCACCACCGGTGTGACCAACCCTACTGCGACTTATGTTGGTTATGGAGTTTATTATGTGGTTTTGGTAGCTACCAATGCTAACGGATGTGTAGACACCGCTCGCATAACTATCAATGTGGAGCAGGTCTCTTACCTAACCGTTCCTAACGTATTTACTCCAAACGGTGACGGGAAAAATGATGTCTGGGACGCCATTTTCCAAGACGGTCTTAGTAGTTTCCATGCTACGATCTATGACCGTTGGGGACTGAAAATGTACGAATGGTCAAATCCACAGCAAGGATGGAACGGACAAAGTAAAAATGGATCACCTGCACCGGATGGTTCTTATTATTACATTATTAATGCAAAAGGGGTGGATGACAAGGACTATATGCTGACCGGATTCATCCAGCTTTTAAGGGAAAAATAGTAAAAAGACACATTCCTGGTTAAATTATACCAGTATGCAACTTTTTCATCCCTTTTTGCATCTGAAATATATAGAAAGACAATAAAACAGAGTAAAAACATAAATATTAAACCAATGAAAAAACTTATCTGCTCGCTCGTAATTACATTAATAATGGGGTTATCGGTAAACGCATTTGCTCAAAAGGCAGGAATTGCTACAATGGCATATCTGAATGTAAAAACTTCTAAAAAAGTAGTGGATGAGAAGACGGCGGTCATAACGTTTCAATTGAACAATATCACTGATGCATCCATCATGGAGAAGTATCGGAAGTCTTTTACCAAGTTTCAGCGTGTTCAGCAGGTGACTGCTACCAAGCAGGCTGGCAACATGGCTTCTTATTCTGTTAAGATGGATAAAGAAGGTACCTTAAAGTCTTTACAGACTATGTTTGCGACAGCGCGTATCCCTTCTGTGAACGTTGACGGAAAAGTGGTGGCAACAAAAGATCTTGACAAATTGAAGAAGCCTGTAGCAGCACCTTCTAAAAAATAATTTTTTCATACAAGTAGATAAAATGGGTATTACAATTTTGTAATCCCCATTTTATTTTTTTACCCTTTCCGCATTGTGGTCGAACCGGCAAACAAACAACTGCATTTCATTATTGGCATCGGACGTTCAGGAACAACTATCCTGAACAAGATTTTGAATTCACATCCTGCCATTCATGCTTTACCCGAAGCTAATTTCTTACTTTTTTTTCTTAATGATTACAAGCACGTGTCCCGTTTCACGGAGGAACACATTGAATTGATCTTTCAGCAGATAGGAATCTTTGCTTTGTCGCATCCATTAGTGGGTTGGGAACTCGACATGGAAAAAGCAAAAGAGAAACTGATTCGTCTGGTGGCTGAACAGGAAATGTCTTATTCAACTCTTTGTAAAACGATCTACTCCGAGATCAAAGTCAGCGGAAAGGATAAGTCGGATGCTACCATGCTGATCGATAAGAATCCCGCCTTTACGCTTTCGGTCGATCAGTTGGAGAAAAACTTTCCCGAAGCGAAATTCATCCTGTTGGTAAGGGATTACCGCGCGAATGTGTTGTCACGTAAACAAAATGCCTACCTGAAATCTCCCAGGGTGCCCTACAATGCCACACGATGGAGGGTCTTCAATGAGATTGCGTATGAATTTTACAAAAAACACGGGAAGAAAGTCCTTTTGATGCGCTACGAAGACCTCGTCAGCGAGTACGATGCATCGATGAAAAATGTGTTCGCTTTTCTGAATGTTAAGGAAGAGGAAATGAAAGAGACAGAACTCTCCAATGTGGACGTCACAAAAATGGACATTGCCGATGAACACAAAAAGTATTTCAAAAAGAAGTACGATGACCTAAGCAAACCAATCAATACCAACCGTGTGAATGCTTGGCAGACCGAGTTGACTAAACAAGAAATAACAGAGTGTGATGCGATTTGTGGCAACTTTGCCAGCGTATTCGGCTACGAAGCCTTTGCTCCGGTCTCTTTTTTAAAAAAATCAGGCATTCTTCTGAAGAACATCTTTATCATCATCCCTTCTTGGTTAGATATAAAAAAAGATCAGCTTCTCTATCATATTTCGGCGAAAACAAAAATGAATGCACTTATAAAAAGACACGAAAGTTTAGGGTTTATAAAGCGCTAAGATGCTTCACCAATTTTTATAGTCGTCTCTAAATGCGTTTCTTCGAAGGAGCAGGCCTGAAGGCTAGGGGTAGCTTATAGTTGAGCTTAATTAAAATCGCCCAGGTCGAGGTTTTTAAACAGCAATAGTGGTAATAGAGCCTATCGAAAAAGCCGGGGTTCACTGTGGGGGAGTGTTTTTTATAGTCGAAGTGAGCCGCCAGTTTCTGGCAAGCAAAATCCAGTAAAGCAATTTCTTCAGATTTCAGTTCGTTTACAAAAGCATTCACTCTTTCGGTGTTTACTTTTTTCTCCAAATTCGCGTGCATCCGCTGAATTTTCTCGTTTTTTTCTTTCGATACATTTTCAACCGCGTGTTTTTTGATCTCCTTGGAAAGTTCTTGGAAATTCAACATCTCGTCCGTGTATGGAATCTGCAGATAAGAGCAGATGGACTGCAGGAATGCTGCTGGCTGACTCGCCAGGTCTTCGTATCGGATGAGGTGAAATGGAATATTTTTTTTTGTCAGGCTGCTGAAAATGCTTTCGTAGTAGTAGTTCCAGTCGGCTGCCAGTTTGTGGATGGGCACATTCTCGTCGGAGTATTTTCTTCTCGACAAGATGTTGTCTCGGTAGTCCCTCACGATCACAATAAATTTTGCTGCTGGGAATATGTCGGAGATTTTATCAATGTGAAGCGAATACGAAGGGTTCTTATCAACCACCAGGCTCACATTCTTTTTGTCTTTCTTTGAAAGAGGATAATTTAAATAAGCCAGTTTACATACATTCGCGAAAGTTTTGTCCTTCAACTGAAAGATGTCGTTTTTCAATTCAGGCCCGGGTTTCCAGATGCTGATCACCCGGTTGAAATTTTGATCGAACATGCGGATGAAGTCATCGACAACTTTTTCATCGTTGAAGTCTTTGTCCTGAAATGTATGATAGGAGTGGATGATAAATTCATTCTCTGGACAAGCAATGATCCGTGGATTAGAATTGAGCATGTTAGTGAGCAGGGTCGTGCCCGAACGTCCCATTCCTACAATAAATGCAATTTCGGATGAAAAAGAAGAAGGGCTTTTATCGCTCATTTGACTTTTGAGAATCTACTCTGTAAAATTAACAATAATTCGTTTATTTGGGTATATTTGAGATATTAAGAGAACAAGACATTGTACAGTAGAAATGAAACCGATCGACAAATACTTTCCTTTAATTACGGGCACTACCGGAGAGTCGACTCTTTTTGCTCCGGATCGTCTCAAGGCATTTTTTATGACTTTTTTGCAATTTGCTTTGATCCTTTTTGTGGTCACGCGATACCAAGTTGAAAAGTCCTCCGGCATCGTTGATTATGCTCCTTTTGTTTTGGTCGTATTTATACTTCATAGCTTTCTGCCCAGCCGTTTTCGTTCTCCGTTTTTATTTGTCAGTTGTATTGTATTGATCTACGCCGCATTTGGCATTCTTGCCGGCAGTTTCTTTATTTTTATTGGCTTGGGACTTATTTTGGTCTGCCATCTCCGCATAGCATTCAAATTCCGATTGCTGTTGATTCTTTTTATTGCCTTGCTGCTGGCCCTGTTTAGCACCGAGTTCATCTTCGTCCCTTGGATGACAATGGTGTCGATGTACGTGGCTCCCTTGTTTATGTTTCGGCTCATTATCTATCTGTACGAGATCAAGAACGGCCTGGTTCCGTCCAACAAATGGCAAAGCATCTCCTATTTTTTCCTCTTTCCAAATGTGTTCTTTCTTTTCTTCCCCATCATAGATTACAAGACCTATGTCAAAACCTTTCTTGATCGTCCGGAAGGAGAAATCTGGCAGAAAGGGATTCGCTGGATGTTGCGTGGACTCATCCACATTATGGTTTACCGTCTGATCTGCCTTCATTTCCTTGTCGGACAAGATGAAGTGGCGAACCTTTCGAAATTGCTGCAATACATGCTTGTCAATTACTCCCTGATCATCCGTTTGTCGGGCGTATTTCATTTTATGATCGGACTTGTTTGCCTGTTTGGTTTCAACTTGCCTCAGATCTTCAACAATTATTTTACAGCGACGAGTTTTGTTGATCTTTGGAGAAGGATCAACATCTACTGGAGAAATTTCATCCTGAAAGTTTTTTTCTATCCCGTGATGTTTCGCTACAAAAAAGTGATCAAAAAGAATTTGTTGGCGCTGACAATGATGACGATGTTCTTCCTCACATGGATCATGCACAGTTATCAGTTGTTTTGGATTACGGGGGTTGTTTCAGTGAGATCGATTGATGTGATCTTCTGGATGGTGATAGGAGCTTGTATCACCACGAATTCGGTAATTATAGAAAAAGAAACGCTGGCTGAAGAGCGGGAAGAAAAGCCTCGTTCGGATCTCAGAAGGTATTTTTTCAGAACGCTGCGCATGATGGGAATGTTTTTATTCATGTCGGTTATGTGGTCCTTATGGAATACACGCACACTGGAAGATTGGCTGTACATTGTTTCAAAAGGCAAACACCTTGAGCCCGGTCAATTGATGAGTATGGCCGTTATTGCTGCCGGCATCCTTTTGCTTGGCATTGTCCTTCATTACGTCGTAAAGAACAAAGTAGTGAAGCGCTTGATCTCTTTGCCTCCGCACGAAACCTTGCTGTTGACTTTCACCTCTTTGATATTGCTTTCTCTTTTTTCATTCAAAGAAGTTCAAGGCCGAATGCCTTTCGTCCTGACACAACTGTATGCGGAATTGTCTGACGGATCCCCTAACAGTATCGAAAAAAGTAATGCAGAAGCTGGGTATTACGACAAGTTGATAGAAGGCGAAGAAGGCAACACCATCGGTATAGGAGGGAAGTCGCTGAAGAAAATGCTAAGAAAGAACCCTTATACCGAAGCCTATATTTATGAGGATAACATTGTGAACAGAAGGATGAAGCCGAACCTTCACATCAAAGGGATAGACCACAATTTTAACAGCAATAGCTTTGGACTGAGAGACAAAGAATACCTGCTGAAGAAACCCGTGGGAACAAAGCGCCTGGCTCTGCTAGGAGGCTCTTACCAGATGGGGTCGGGTGTTAGTGACAACGAAGTTTTTGAGTCGATTGCTGAAGAGCGGATGAACAAAGAGCTAACGGACAGTAGTGTCAGACATTTTGAGATCTTCAATTTTGCTGCGGGCGGTTATTACTTGTTGCAGCATGTGGAGTTAACACATACAAAAGTTTTTCAGTACGACATGGATGCGCTGGTCTATTTCGCCCACACAGACGAAAGAGGAAAAGTGGTTAAGGATTTCACCACGATCATAAAAAAGAAGCTGCCTTTGAAATATCCTTTCTTGGAAGACATTGTTAAGAAAACAGGTATCAAGCCCTACATGAGTATGCTGCAGATCCGGGAGCTGCTGACTCCTTATGCGGATACGATCATGAAATGGGGCTATCAGGAAATCATGAGCCAATGTAAAAAAAACAACGTTGTGCCTGTTTGGGCCTATATGGAAACCACTACAGAGTTCGTTGATGATGCTGAATATAATGAGTTGAAAGCATACGCTGAGTCGCTTGGTTTTGTAACTTTGGATTTACGGAATACATACGGTAATATCGACCGCGTAGAAATTCAGATCTCGGAATTAAATACGCATCCTAACGTGTTGGGACACCGTTTAATCGCAGAGAGGTTTTACATGGAATTGAAAGCGAAAAAGAAC
>JBKJQG010000173.1:0-17507 GCA_046594925.1 Bacteroidia bacterium | reverse complement strand
GATACTTTTTCCTATGTAAATGATGTTCTGATCCTGATCCAGGAAATAATATACGCCACATTCTTCCGGTAACTTATCGAGGATATACTTTTTGATCTTGTCTATCCTTCTCACCATCAGCTCGTCCACGCCTTTGGTTTTGAACTGTGGATGATCGCTTTTGATCTGCATCAGGATGTCGAAGAGTTTTGCGGTCGCGACCGCATCTCCCTCTGCCCTATGCCTGGCTTCATTGCCTATTCCCAGAGCTTCGCAAAGATTTCCAAGGCTATAAGACTTCTTCCCGGGAATTAATTTCCTGCTAAGCCGGACGGTGCACAAAGTATCTCTTTTAAATTTTGCCCCGAAGGAATTGAATTCTTCTTTGATGAAACCATAATCAAACCCAACATTGTGAGCGACAAAAATGCGGTTCTCCGTCATGTCCCAGATCTTTTTCGCAACTTGAGAAAACGTAGGCGCATCCTGCACCATGTCATTGGTGATCCCGGAAATTCTCGTAAAAGTTGGATGTATATAACACTCCGGATTGATGAGTGTACTGAATTTATCAATGACGCTTAACCCGTCATGAATCAAAATACAGATCTCGATGACGTGTCCACGCCTGTATTCAAATTTCCCCCCGCAGGTTTCTATGTCGATGATTGCAAACATTCCCAATGTTAAATCCTCTTCGGTGCTCCATTTCCGGCATTGAATAAGATAAACACAAAACTACTAAAGAATAATCGGGGATATTGCCAGTTTTTTTAGCAATTTGGAAAACAAAAAATATCGCTGAACCGCTTTCTCGGCAGTTGAGGCACTCTAAAATTAATGGTTCACAATAAACTTTACAACTTGCGGTTTTCCCATATCGCTGATTGCTTTCAGAAAGTATATACCATTATCTAAGGCTGACACAGGAATTGAAATTTCATTTCCTCTAAATTCTGTCTCAAAAATTGTTTTTCCCAATACATCATTAAGTGTTATAAGGGCATTTGTCTCTTTCTCGAATTCAACCCTGACAAAACTATTGCTAGGATTCGGATACAGAGAAAGCGAGTTTTCTGCTTTTGCTTCTTCAATAGAAGCAACAGGACTTCCTTTTTTATTAAACGTTGTATTTGTTATTATCGGAGCGTTGTAATCAAAATAAATTTTAGCTCTGTTCTTAATGATTTGACCAGCAGCCAGACTTGCCTTTGGTGTAACTGAGTAAACAAAATATCCATGACTGCCCGGTTCGTTGGATGAGCTATCCGGCAAATAGATGTCATTAAAAGAAATCATCAACATTCCATCCGGTCTTAGTGAAGCGGAATAAGGCGCACTACCATCAATGAATTTAAGTGTGGAATAATCCAGATAAGAACTCAAAGAATCGGTTAAAACCACCTTTCTGGCAAAATAAGTTCCAGTATTTTGAAAACGAATTTTATACGTGAGTTCTTCGGTACCTTTTATATAATACGGTTGATTAACAGACTTATCATTCGGATCAAATGATCCGATGACAAGACCATTCAGAGTGTCATTATTATTAGAACTATTGAAGTCTGCAGTTGTGTTATTGATGGAAGAAATAAACGAATAAGATGTCCCCAGAACAACTGTTGAATCTGCTGAGACAATGATGTCAATAATATTTACACTATCAGGAGGAAAAGCGATCAATGAATAAAACAATGTATCACCAGAAACAGTTGTTGGTGTAATGGAAGCCGAAACAAAATTCACAAGCGGGTCAATGATGACTTTAAGTTCTGCATTTTGAGTAATTGCACCATCATTTCTATACACTACGCTCACTGTTGATTCAAATCCAGGAACGATGGGATCGGAATAAAGTATTGATCTGAGATCATTCATACTTCCGGGAAGTGTATCATTAAAATTGATGCCACCGGTAATACTGCTGCTTCCTATTGAAAGGCTATAAACAAGAGGACATTCGACTCCGGCATTTGCCTGAGGAATTTGATTTACATCAAATTGACCAGATGGCATTGAAGCTGTGTAGCCTCCGGCAGAATTTGTAAAAGCATAATAAGGAATATTTGTAACTGTGTCCGTGACAACAATCAGTCTGTCTTTCAGATCATAATCTGATCCGTCTGCGATACAGTTTGAATTGATATCCATATTTATATTTCCAGTAATTCGAAAAGGGTAAGCATTCAAAGAACTATCGACATTTACAATTCTAAGGTGTTTCGCAGTAGTTGTAAGACTCCATCTTGTAAAACCAAAAAATGCTCCGCCGATATCATTGGGAATCATTTTTATACGGCTATAAGAATTTTCAAGGAAAGGAACAGGAAACGTATTGACGTAATTCAATGCATGATCGTATTGTATCATTCCACTGGCTGAAAAAGCACCTGTGGCCGGAACATAAATGTAGTAATTCACCATTAGATCGCCATTTGTTTTTTCAAACGCAGTAGATAATGGTGCAACACTTGACATGGAGTCAATAAGATTCCCCATAATATCAAATCTCAAGATGTATGATCTTACCAATGGAAACGCAAGAGTACGTGAAGCAATCACAATGATGGAAGAGTCACGGCAAGAAATAACATCTGATATTGCAAATGAATCAACAGCGAAATTTACAATTGGCTGCAAATCCTTAACAAATAGCGTATTTCCCGCTGAATCTAATTTCTCTAAGATCGCTAGGCTACCAGGAACTAAACAAGTCGCCATATAACAAACCGCGAGTCCCTGCTCTTTTGTCACCGCTGAACGATATACCATAGTCAAATCAGTAAGCACCGTGTCAGCACAAACATAGGTCTTCGTCCAATTGATCACTCCGCCAGTGCTCACCTTTTGAAACTTCAATGTTGATTCTTCAGTTGGCGGAGATGTCGTATAAATTGAAGAGTCAGAACGGGACGTGACATAATACTCGGAATTACCATTCCTTAACGAATAAACTTCTATGCTCTCTTTGTCCCAATAGATATCCAATGGCGTGAGCCTTGTATTAAGCGTATTTCCTGCGCTATCTAGTTCCCTGATAATACCCGTATAAGACCCGGAAAAGCTTCCTGTTCCATTACCCATTGCTTTTCCACAAATCACATAATGTCCATTGTCAAGTATCGCAGTAGAAAAATGAGATATATCCAATCCTTCCGGCATGGGGCGATACGACTTCACCCAACGAATATTGCCGATACTGTCGAAGACATACATTTTAACCGTATCTGTTGGAGCCCAACTATTGTTAGCTGTAATTATCCCACCCAGTTTGGAGTCAAAATCATAGCTATTATATGGCAGACTTGTAGATGTGAATGGCATGGGAAGGAGTCGTTCAAACCCTTGGGAAAATAAAGATCCGCTAAAGAAAAGAAGAAATGCAAATAGGAGTTTTTTCATTTTTAGAGTTCTTGATTATAAGACTCCAAATACAAGAATAAGGTTGCATTTTAGAGACACTATCCCACTTTCTCGACCAAATCTGCCAACCTGCTCGAATATCCGTACTCATTATCGTACCAGCCGATTACTTTCACCATGTTTCCAATTACCGAAGTAAATTCAGCGTCGTAAATGCAGGAATGCGGATTGCCGACTATGTCAACCGAGACTATAGGATCTTCTGTGTATTCAAGTATGCCCTTCAAATAAGTCTCACTAGCTTTTTTAAAAGCCGCATTTATTTCTTCAACGGTTACTGGCTTGGTAAGCACGCAGGTAATGTCGGTAAGAGAACCATCGGGAACCGGAACACGCATGCCACAGCCGCCGAGTTTCCCGGTAAGATGAGGGAAAATTCTGGTGATTGCTTTGGCTGCACCAGTGGAAGTAGGAACAATCGACAAAGCGGCGGCGCGTGCCCTACGCAAGTCTTTGTGGGGAGCATCGTGCAAACGCTGGTCGCCTGTATAAGAGTGAACAGTCGTAATGTATCCATCTTCCAAACCCCAATTCGCATCCAGAACTTGTATCATGGGTGCCGCACAATTTGTTGTGCAGGAGGCATTAGAAATAATAATATCATCTGAAGTAAGGATCTCATCGTTGATCCCCAGCACAACAGTCTTTACATCATCGTTGTTGGGCGGAGCGGAGATGATCACTTTTTTTGCTCCGGCTGTAATGTGCATCCCTGCCGTTTCTTTTGTAAGAAAAAAACCTGTAGATTCAATCACTACATCTATTCCCAATTCCTTCCATGGCAAAACGGAGGGATCTTTTTCGGCAAACACCGCAATTCTTTTTCCGCCTACAACTATTGCTTTTTCTTCGGCGGTCACCTCAACACTCATCCTTCCATGAACGGAATCATATTTCAACAAATGAGCAAGTGTCTTGCTGTCGGTCAGATCATTAATAGCAACGATCTCAATGTTCTCGCGCGACATCATTACACGCAAGGAAACTCTTCCTATTCTTCCGAAACCGTTTATTGCAACTTTGATTTTTTTCATTTTCAATGGTGTTTTACGATACTACATTTTTTTTAACACGCAGACTTCCTTTTTTCATCACGATCTTGATTTATGGTATCCCTCACCTAGCTACTCAGTCACCGATTCAATCAGCTTATATCAATATTATACTTGTGCAGCAAGCCATCCAGCCCCATTCTTGAAAACTTCGCTTTCTTCATTCTGTTTTCTTCAGGATCGATGGAAAAATTAAACGCTGTCCGAAAATCAACTTTCTCCAGAATACTGTTCTTGAAAACCGAGCCTGTCAGGTCGCAATTCGCAAAAACAGTCCCGGTCAGGTCGCTGTCGGAAAAATCGGTTTCGTGCAGACTGCAGTTCTTGAACTTTGTTTCTTTCAGTTTCAAGTGATAGAACATAGAAAGGTTCAAAAGACAATCTTCAAAATCCATGGAAAGCAGAAAAGGATTCACCTCAGCGAAATTTACTCCGAGTACTTTGCAATTTTTGAACCTCACGGTCTTCAGTCCGCTGTTCCGAAATTTGCACATGCTCAGGTTGCAGTCGTTGAATTCGCAGTTTATAAAAACGTAATTAGATAAATGAACATTGGAAAGATCGCAGTCCTTAAACTTGCAATTTTCGTATTCACCTTTCGGCAAAGCTTCGTTTGAAAAAATGAGCTTTTCGAAGATATGATTTTCTGCGGCGATCATAGCGTAAAGATAAAGTGAAAAAAGCTTCGATGGGGAAATAATTCGGAGGAGCTGAATCTTATGGAATGGAACACAGATTGAACGGATGAGGCGGATTTGCGCAGATTGCGAGGGGATGAGCGAGGGTTTCCACGGATCCTGTCTGCAAGCAGACTGGATCTATTCAACGCGCAAAAAGGACCTAGCATTGGAATCTAACTGTGAACCACCCAGTCACCTAGTTACCTTCTTAGAAGATGTGCTTCTCAGCGTGATAAGAAGATCTAACGAGCGGACCGCTTTCGACGAAGCGAAAACCTTTTGAAAGTCCTATTTCTTTGAATTTTACGAAGACTTCCGGGCGAACAAATTCCACTACAGGCAAATGTTTGGTGCTGGGCTGTAAGTATTGTCCGAGTGTCAATACATCGCAGCCGACTGCTCTCAGGTCGTCCATCGTCTCTATCACCTCAGCTTCTGTTTCACCCAATCCCAACATCACTCCGCATTTGGTTTTTACACCTGCGTCTTTCAGTCGTTTTAAAACTTCCAGACTTCTTTCGTATTTCGCCTGGATACGAACTTGTTTGGTTAGTCTCCTTACCGTTTCCAGGTTATGGGAAACAATATCCGGTTTCACATCAATGATGCGCTGCAAGTTTTCCCACTTGCCTTGAAAATCGGGAATAAGGGTTTCGAATTTTGTTTGTGGGCTAACTCTGCGGATGGCATTGATGGTCTCCACCCAGATTTGAGAACCTCCATCTTTGAGGTCATCGCGATCCACTGAAGTGATTACACAGTGTTTTACATTCATCAGTCGCACCGATTCCGCAACACGTTCCGGCTCTTCCATGTCGACCGCTTTTGGTCGGCCTGTCGCCACATTACAAAACCCGCACGAGCGCGTACAAATATTTCCGAGGATCATGAAAGTAGCAGTGCCGGCACCCCAGCATTCGCCCATGTTCGGACAGTTTCCGCTTTCGCAGATGGTATGTAATTTATGTTTAGAAACAATTTCGCGAACTTGCGCATATTCCTTTCCTGTTGGCAACTTCACTCTCAACCAATCGGGTTTGCGTTGGAATTTTCTTTCTTCTGTAAGGGCGGTGCTTTCTGACATATTCTTATTCGATTCGCTATTCTTCTTTTCGTGATTAGTTAATGGTTAATTGAGGAATTGTTAATCGGGGTATGTGACTTGAGAAGGGAATTCCTATTAACCATTTTCCTTCCCTAGAACCACTTTTTGCCCCAAACCATTTTCAGGTAAAGTGTTGCAAAAACCTGTTGTTTAGGGGCGAAAGCCATCATGGGAAGATAAGTAGGATAAACATCTACCGTTGCTCCCGTTTCAATGGCTTTGATGACATTGTACCGTTTGCCGTATTCAAAACTCAAGGCAATCTTTCCGTAACCTCCTGGATAAAGCTTGGTTTGCCCGACACCTTTAAACAAAGGGCCTTTTCCGTAAATATCGGCCGGAAAATGTTTCTCCGGATCGTATCTTTCAATCGCTATGGGGTCTACGTTAGGATCATTGGTATTCACTACTATCTCCAGGTAAACCGGTTTCGCGAAGGCAAGGGTTACTCCTACGAAATACGAGAAACGCACCTCTACATTTTTCTTTTCCTGCTTTTCAAAAAGAATGTTCTGATATCCGATACCTGGACGGATCAAAAGGAAGGAATTCAATTTTCCATAAACAAAGCCTTTTGAATTATCGTAATAAGAGTTGACGCTCTTTATTTCTTTGGGGTGTTTGAAATTCTGAGCTTCCAATTCAAGCATCCGCTTACGAGTCCCGTGCACGTGGTAGCCTCTGCGGTATGCTATTCCGAGTCCTCCGCCACTGTGCGCATAAACCGAAAAACTTGATTCATTTCGGTACAGTACCTTGAGATCTTCACCCGCGTCAATGCGCGACTGATCATCTTTCAATACCTGACCGGCGAGGGAAAAAGTAAAAAGAGAAAATAAAATAATTAAATAGAAATTCTTGCGCATTTATTTAATTTAGCCGCTGATTAAAAAACCGAAAGTCTCCGGTCATCAATTCTAATCCCGAAAAAAAATCGAAAGAATTGTTTAAGCAAATATACGAAACAAAACACATTTATCCCACACATTCCAACGATGAAAACATCCAGAATAGTATACAAAGGCAGCCTCAGGACGGAAGCGACTCATCTGCAATCGGGCAATACGCTGATCACCGACGCACCGCTCGACAATAACGGAAAGGGTGAGGCCTTTTCACCTACCGACCTGTTGGCTACGTCCTTGGGCTGCTGCATGGCAACCATTATGGGCATCGTGGCAGGACGGAACAATATCCACATTGACGGAATGGAAATCGAGATCACCAAAATAATGGCTGCTGAACCGAGAAGAGTCGGGGAAATCATTGTTGAGTTCAGAATGCCGGAGAATAACTATTCCGATAAAGAAAAGAATCTTTTGGAGCATGCTGCACATACTTGTCCGGTCGCAAAAAGCTTGAGCGCGGACTTAAAACAGACCGTGATCTTTAACTATTAAACAATAAAAATTAAGAAAGGGAATTAGATAGAACGCGGCAATACGCTAACTTTCACTTTTTCCACCTTTTGAGTAGTCATCCCAGCACAGTTTCCGTGCGACTTGCAAGAAGTTAGTACAGAACCTGTAACGAATACAGCCAAAAGGATAAGTGCAAGTTTTTTCATCGTAAAGAGAGAGGGTTAGATGGATTTTTCAGTTTTATCAGAAACTTTTTTACCAGAATCAATCTTGTTAATTTTTCCGTATGCTGCACAACGTTCGTGGCTTCTGCAAGAAGACAAGGTTGCACCTACAAAAACCACAGATAAGATGATTACAAATACTTTTTTCATATGAAATCTGATATAATTAGGTTCTGAATACATTAGTAGGATGAATGGCAAAATTAGAATAAATCTAGATTTAAACAAACCTATTCACCCTTTTTTTTCAATAAAACGCCAAAACTTATTATTTAGATTACTTTTAGCAGCAAAATGCGATAAACATGCAGAAATCAGAGGTAGAAATAGACGATAGCTGGAGAAAGTTACTCGCAAAGGAGTTTAGCAGCCCCTATTTTTCGGAGCTGAAGGCATTTCTTGTGACCGAGAAGAAAAAACATCAGGTTTTTCCGCCCGGAAAGCTGATGTTTGCCGCATTCAACCGCACCCCTTTCGACAAGGTAAAAGTGGTCATCATCGGACAAGATCCTTACCATGGTCCCGGACAGGCAAACGGACTCTGTTTTTCAGTCAGCCCCGGCATCCGGAAGCCGCCTTCCCTGGTCAATATTTTCAAGGAATTACAGACCGATCTGGGTATTCCCATTCCTCAGGACGGCAATTTGGAACCTTGGGCCGATCAAGGAGTGCTTTTGCTGAATGCGACCCTCTCCGTAAAAGCCGGAATGCCAGGTTCCCATCAAAAAAAGGGATGGGAAAAGTTTACCGATGCCGTCATCAAATCCGTTTCAGACAATAAAAAAGGGGTGATCTTCCTCCTTTGGGGAAATTTTGCCCAGACCAAGGCTGAGCTGATCAACAAGGAAAAACATTTTGTCCTTACCGCCGCTCATCCATCTCCCTTAGCCCGCGGTGCTTTTTTCGGCTGCAAGCATTTTTCGAAGACGAATAAACTTTTGGCTCACGAGGGAATCTTACCCATCGACTGGAGATTGGAAAAATAGAAAAGCCCGCGGCCGATGAAAACCGCAGGCAATTCAGATAATAAAGTAATTGCGAAGAACCCAATTAGCTGGAGAAAGAAGAAGTTAAACAGCTCTTCCATTTCTCAACCAAAAATTACTCTTTAAAAATCTTCCAAGTAGTTTGATAATTCCCGGATCTGATCTCCACGAAATAGATTCCCGCTCTGAGTGCAGCAACGTCCTCTTTAAAGGAAGTCTTGCTGCCGGCTTTCACTTCGATCTCATTCTCAGAGATCGTTTGCCCCAGAACATTCTTCAGGCTGACTATAACAGTTCCTGCTTTTTCCAACGAAAACTCAACAACAAATTGACTGCTCACCGGATTCGGATAAAGCAAAAGCTCAGAAAAAATGAGATCATCACGAAGATCGGTAGAAAGAACGTTGATGGTGTTCGACTGATAAGGACAAGCATTGTAGTAAGTGACTTCCACATAATAATTGCCCACAGCTGTAGTGTTGTAGGCCTGAGCAACCGCACCCGGGATGAGTGTTCCGTTCCAATACCATTGATAGGTAGTGGCTGGCGTGGAAGTCAGAACAGCACCCGAGATACTAATCACCGGTGCATTGAGCGCGCAATTCTGCATATAGGTGATACGCGGAGATGCCGCCAGTGAATCATTAAAAACCGTCCAGGAGGCACAATTATCTTTCAAATAATACTCCAGCCACAATTTCAAAAGATCGGAAGTTGCATCTTGCTGCTGAGCCCGGGTAATAGTCGGCGAAGGAGAGCAAGTCGATTCACCAAAAGAACAATTGAAATTATTATTTGCAAACTCACAATGCGCGCCGCCTTTTATGCTGATGAATGTTTTACATGCACTTGCCAGTGAATCGTACATCGGGATCTGATGCGTGACCGGCGGTGCCACACAATCATTTTCTCCGGAAAATACCAAAGCAGGAATCGTAATATTTCTTGCAGCAGCAATGGAAGGAGGAGTTGTATTGGCGGCCGCAAATGTGACCAGCGTGGTAATGTTCGGATTGCTTTCAGCAGTTAGAAATGCGCTTCCTCCTCCCATGGAGTGACCCATCACCGCCGACTTCGCGTTGATGTGATTGTAAAAAGGCGAAACAGCATTCGTTGCACTTTCACTTTGCAGTTTGGTGATCAAAAACTTTAAATCTTTTCCGAATTCGGAATGAGAGGGGCTGAAACTTCCTTCTGTTTTCGGAAAAACAACGATGTATCCTTGAGGAACCAGATCGTCCCAGATGTTCTGATAAGCATCCCAGCTCATCACAAACCCATGTCCAAAGACAATCAAAGGAAAAGTTCCCGCAGAAACGGCAACGCCCGTTCCCGCAGTCCCCGCCGGATAATAGATCTCGGTGGCTATGCTCCGCCCTGCACGTGCAGGATCCGTATAGGTAATCTGAGTATGACCCACCGAATAGGTCTGTGCGCTCAAACTTCTTGCAACTACAAGCAAACTCATCAGGATGAATGCTTTGTTACTGAATCCTTTGTTTCTCATCTTCTTTTTTTTAGCAAATATAGCCCTCAACCAGCTGAGATAAAACTCTCTCTTCTCTTCTTCTATCAGACCTGCATTTTATCAGTTTCTGGGCGAAACGGCCTCTTTTGTGTTTATTTCTCTTCTTTTAGTTCCCCGCCCGGAAGCAAAAATCAGAACCAGACTTTTATTTGAATTAAAAATTTGATACTTTAGGCGGGATTAAAAAATTATGCTGAGCATACAAAAGGCTATATTATTATTGGATGATTTTCATTTTGAAGAATTCAAACTTCATCTGAAAAAAAGCAATGCAGAGTTGCCACACAAACTCATTGTTCAGATCCGAAAAGATGACTGGGATCAGAAGGAATCAGACGACCTCTGCAAAGAGGTTTACGGATCGATGGATGAAAAAAGCAAAAAGAAATTTTTTCAATTGGTTCACTACACTTTCCGCCTCACTTCTTTTTTAAGCCGCAATCATCCTTCTTACTTGACAAATAACATTTCCAAAATTGAGCTACTGGTCAACAAGGGTGAGCTAAAAAAAGCCAATAAGCTTGCGGAGATCCTTCTGGATGTTTCTGAAAAAACCGAAGATTTTCCGACAGCGGTAGCCGTCTTAAAATATTTTGCGCAGCAAGCATTCGTCCTGGAAAATAAAAATGCTGCGATAAAACACCACCAACGCATCAGCGAATTGCTGAAAAACGAACACATCATCAACCTGATGTATCTCTATATGCGTCAGAATTTAAATTTCAAAGGAAAGAGTGTGTTGTCCGACAAAGAGATGGAAGAACATCTGATGTTCTACGACAAGTACCGAAACAACGAATCGTTGAGCATCCAAATGCTGAGCCGTTATTCCTACTTCCATACTTTGAATTATCTGAATGATGTCCGCTTTTACAGTCAGGAAATCTTAGATGAGATCAACAAGCTGATTGACGATCTAGAGAAAAATGCTTTCATCATCTTTACTTTTTCGGACGACATCCAGCTGAACGTAGACTACTTGAAACTAAAACACCTCATCGGCTCTATGAGCCGGGATGATTTACAAAAAGAAACCGCGTTCCTAATCAAACAAAGAGAACCTTTGCGCTTCTGGAAAAATTATGTGAACACTCCGGAAATTATTTATTTAAGCATTCAAGTAAGTTATTTCCTAACACATTATTGTCACGGCTACAAAACCGGTTACAACGAAAGCCTGCCGAAAGAAGTACGTTCACAGATCGAATTCTACACCCAAAAATGCGAAGAGATCCTGTCCAAACCGATTTGGAACGAAGGAATGCATGTTCGCTTCATCAATCTGAACAACATATACTGCGGCTTCCTACTTCTGGGCAGCAAAGAAGACATTAAAAAGGCAACCGAGAAATTGGAATATCTTTTAGTAAACTTTCAGCAAATAGCTTTCCAGCGTTTGTATGATGCTTTGTTTGCTACCTTGATCTTAGGCTATTTTTTCTCCGGCGACCATGAAAGCATTCAGGAATGCTACAAGCGTTATGAGAAATTAACAGCAGGCATCAATAAAAATGTGGAGAACGACCTGACCATCAAATCGATCTATTACGCTTCGCAGTGGTCTTCCACACAGCGCAAACAATACGTAGAAAAATTACAGGGCGTTGCCAACAAAGCAACGGAAAACGACAACTTGAAACACCTGCAGCACTTCATCGGAGACGTAGTCGACCACTTTGATATCCCAATGATAACCGCCAAATGAAAATGATCCTCCTTTATTTAATGGCAGCCGTTTATGTGGCAGCTGGCATTTATCACTTTGTGAACCCCAAGCTTTACATGAAGATCATGCCTACCTACCTTCCCTGGCATTTACAATTGGTCTACATCAGCGGAGTGATCGAAATTGTTCTGGGCATTTTACTCATCCCCGAAGGAACCCGCTCCGTGGCTGCCTGGCTGATCATTGCGATGCTCATCGCCATCTTCCCGGCAAACGTTCAGATGGCCGTCACTTTCTGGCAGAAGAACAGTCCTTCTTTGTGGATCGCTATTGTGAGATTGCCCATGCAGCCTTTGTTGATCTGGTTGGCTTGGTGGTACACTAAAAAATAGTACGAATAGCGAAAAGGCCGAATTTTACGAATCCGGATTTAAAATATAAAATCTAAAACATCGTTTTTGGGATATTCGTGCCATGCAGAAATTAAAACTCTTTTTTTTCATACTTATTCTCACACCGCTTATTTGCGGATTGTTTGGAATTCTGCACGACCAGGTCACTTATACTTTATCGGAAGAGTATTACACCAAGTTCAAATTCATTCAATTCGGCCTGGTTGAAAAACAGGGGATGCAGCTTCAGATGAATCACCGGTTAGGAGCTGTAATTGTCGGCTTTATGGCCACATGGTGGGTAGGAATCCCTATCGGATTGTTTTACGCCGGAATGTTAATGTCGTTCAAATACAGCATTGAATTAAAAAAACTATATTTCAAAACGGTAGCTCTTACGTTTGCAATTGCCATAGTAACCAGTTTCACTGGATACCTCTATTGGAAAATTTTCCTGCAACAAGCATCTCCGGACTGGTTTCTACCCGAAACTGTTCGCGACACAAAAAGCTTCTACTGTGTAGGCTCGATCCACAATTTCAGTTACCTCGGAGGGGGGATCGGATGGATGGCAGGGATGCTATACTTAGTTATCCAGAAAGTGAGAATGACGGAAAGCACAAAAACGATTCGGCTAAAAAAGATGTATGATGTATGATGGCAAATGGAAGGGCTGGGGTTATACTTACATTTTCCATCATACATTTTCCATATTTTCTGTCAGCACTCTGTTCTCAGATCTTTACCCCGATAATACAAACGTCATCCACCTGTTCTAAATTCCCTTTCCACATTTCGAAAGCTTCGTCCAGTTTTTGTTTCTGCACAGCCACTGGCATTTCCGAATTCATCATCAGAAGTTCCTGAAACGGTTTGTACTTGAATTTTTTTCCTTTCGGTCCACCGAACTGATCGGCGTAACCATCGGTGAACACGTATAGAGCGTCTCCTTCCTCCAGCTGGATCTCGTTGCTGATAAACGGGTCCTGGCTCGCATATTTCCCGATCGGTTGCTTATCAGCTTTGAATTCCATCCAGGCTTTATTTCTGATGATCCACAAAGGATTATTCGCTCCCGCCCACTTCATCTTTTTTGTCGAGGAATTAAAAGCGCAAAGAGAAATATCCATTCCGTCTCTGACTTCTTCATCACTTCTTGCGAAGGTTTCAATAACAAGGTCCCTTGTCTTATCAAGGATCTTTCCCGGATCCGTCAACCCGAACTCCCTTACACTTCTGTTGAGGGCATTGTGACAAACGACACTAACCATAGCCCCCGGCACACCGTGACCCGTGCAATCCGCTGCCGAAAAGATCACCCAATCGCCGACCTTTTCCATCCAATAAAAATCTCCAGCAACAATATCCTTCGGTTTAAAAAGAATGAAGGAATTTTTCAGTGCTTCCTTAAAAATCCGCTCTGGAGGTAGAATGGCCTGCTGAATGCGTTTGGCATAATTGATACTGTCGGTGATTTCCTTGTTCTTTTCTTCAACGATCTCTTTTTGTTCTTCCACCAGATGTTTCTGTTTTTCGATGATCACCTTCTGGCGCTTTGTGACCATGAAACGGTTGTAGAGGAATCCGGAGAAAACCAGCACCAACAGCAAAATAGCAATGGAAGTGTAAATAATCTGGTTCTGATGATTTACCTCCAGCTGATGTTCAAATTCGCTTTGCTCTTTTTCCTTTTTTACTTCTCCCTCTCTTTTATCAAACGTATACTTCATCTGCTGTTTTACAAGGTCCTGCTTTGTAGCATCACTGAGAAGTGTGTCGGAAAACTCTTTATAAGAAACATAAGCTGAGTAAGCATTTTTGAAATCATTTTTAGCAACGTATACTTTGCTGAGTGTCAAGTAACAGTCCCGGATCCTGTCGGCAAAACCTACTTCCTTCGAGAGCGTCAATGCTTCCCTCACATAATCATAAGCCTTTTGACTGTTCCCTTCTGTCAAGGCCAGAGAAGCCATGCTATGCAGCACATTGGAAATTCTGGATTTGTTATCCGCCAGCTTTGCTTCCTTTAAGGCTTCGGCATAATAGTACTCGGCCGAATCGAACTGCATCACTTTTTCCTGAATATCGCCAATGTTCAAGTACACGTTGGCCAATCCCTTGTGATCGTTCAATGCGGTTTTTATCTTTGCGCTTTTCTTCAAATAAGAAAGCGCCCTCTCGTTTTCGCCCTTCTGCTTGTATATGTTTCCAATGTTGGTATAAATTAGACTGATACCAATCTGATCTTCCGCTTTCTCAAAATAGCCTAACGCCTTTAAAAAAGTTGCCAGCGCCTTGTCCTTGTCTCCCTGAGAGCTATACATATATGCTATATTGTTGTAGGATTCACCTATGCCGAAATTGTCACCTATCTCTTCGCGCAATTTGAGACTCTTGAAATAATACTCCATTCCTCGTTGTATGTCTCCTTGATTCTCATACACAAAACCGATGTTGTTGTAAGCATTTGCCAGAAACTCTTTGTTTCCAGCGGATTCGAACATGGGGAGGCTCTTCTTGTAGTATTCCAGACACAGCATCACATCTCCTTTATCCATAGCTAGCAAACCTAAATTATTATAGGTTGCCGCTTTCATGAGGTATAGATGTTGTTGCGCTAAGCCAGTGTATTTGGGCAGCGCCGTTTCAATCATAGCCAGACTTTTCCTATTGATCTCCAAAGCCTTCTCGGGATCCGAGTTGTACCAAGCATCACTCAGATCGGCGAGAATGTCGATTCTGAGCGTATCCACTGTAGCCTGGTCGAAAGCTCTTTGCAGCGAGTCGATGTATTTCATGTCTTGTGCAGAAAGTATTCTGGCAAAAACAAAAAGGATCAGAAAAAGAGAGTAACGGAGTTTCATTTTACAAGTATAATAAAATGTGAGGGTTAAAAAAAACGCCCCGTTTTCCCGGGGCGTTCTATATAAATTTAATTAATTCAAATAAGTTCTGGCCTTCTCCAGCGCTTTCGGAATTCCTTCCAAATTACTTCCTCCAGCATTAGCATAGAACGGCTGTCCGCCTCCACCGCCTTGAATTTCCTTGGCAATGTCGCGCATGATGGTTCCGGCATTCAGGTTCTTGTCTTTTACCAGGTTATCGGAAATGATGATGGACAAACTTGGTTTTCCTTTCACTTCCGCACCAATCACCATGAATAAATTATCAACCTGACTTCTTACTTCATACAACAGATCCTTGATGGCATCGGCTGAATCCAATTCAATTTTATCGGCTATGAAGTTGATCCCGTTTATAGTTTCTTTTTTCGCAAGCAATTCTGATTTCAGTCCTTTTGCTTTTTCTCGCAGCATCGCATCAATCTGTTTCTGCAATTCGGAATTCTGATCTAACAATCCCTGAACGCTCTTAACAACATCTTTCGGATTTTTGAGAAGTCCTTTTACTTCATTCACAACCTGTAACTGCTCATTAAAGAAGGCTTCAGCTTTCACCGAAGTGATTGCTTCGATACGTCTGATTCCTGCTGCTACGGCACCTTCCGAAATGATCTTAAACAAACCGATCTTTCCGGTGGCTGGAACGTGAGTGCCACCACATAACTCGATCGAGAACTTTTTATCGAAGGTTACGACGCGCACCAGGTCCCCGTATTTCTCTCCGAACAAAGCCATTGCTCCGGTCTTGCGTGCTTCATCAATCGGCATCTCTTTGATCTCGGAGCAAATATTCTCTCGGATCTTGTGATTCACGATCGCTTCTATTTTTGCTATCTCTTCGTCCGTTACTTTTGAAAAATGGGAAAAGTCGAAACGCAAATATTCGTGATTTACTAAACTTCCTTTTTGTTCCACGTGCGTTCCTAAAACTTCCCGCAATGCAGCGTGCATCAAATGCGTGGTGCTGTGATTGTTTTCAGTCAGACCGCGTCTTTCTGTGTCTACCTTCGCTACAAAGGTCTCATTAAAATCTTGCGGAAGTTTGTCCGCAAAGTGAATGATGATTCCATTCTCTTTCTTTGTATCAGTGATGTTGATGATTTCTTTACCGGATTCCAGAACACCGGTATCTCCCACTTGCCCTCCGCTCTCCGCATAAAAGGGTGTCGTATCCAAAACCAACTGGAACTGTTCTTTCCCTTTTGCTTTTACTTTCCGGTATTGAATGATCTTACTTTCTTTTTCAAATTCCTTGTAGCCGACAAAGGTTCTTCCGCCGTCTTCTGCTTTGCGTCCGGGAACAACTACCCAATCGCCCGTATCCACTGCCGTCGCTTCACGTGAGCGGTTCTTCTGTTTTCCCAGTTCTTTCTGGAATCCTTCTTCATCAATACTCAGTCCGTAACCGCGTGCAATCAGGGAAGTGAGATCTATCGGAAAACCGAAAGTGTCGTACAATTCAAAAACGATCGCTCCGTCCACCACTTGTTTTTTCTCCCGGATGGTCGTTGCACAAACCTGATCGATGCGCTTCAAACCATTTTCGAGTGTTTTGAAAAATGCCGTCTCTTCTTCCTTGATCACTTTCTCGATTAGCATTTTCTGAGCAACGAGTTCCGGGAAAGCTTGTCCCATCTGATGTGCCAGCACGGGAACAAGTCGGAACATGAATGGTTCTTTTAAATTCAGAGATTGGTATCCGTAACGGATAGCTCTTCTCAAGATCCGGCGGATCACGTATCCTGCCCCTGTGTTCGATGGCAATTGTCCGTCAGCAATGCTGAAAGAAATGGCACGAATGTGATCCGCGATAACGCGCATTGCTATGTTAACGATCAGTTGCTTGGGATGTTTTTCTTCCTCCTCAGGTTTGTAACGCAGCCCAGAAAGCTCTTCTATTTTTTCGATCACTGGTTTGAAAACATCCGTGTCGTAATTGGATTGTTTGCCTTGTAAAACACGTACCAGCCGCTCGAAACCCATTCCAGTATCCACGTGCTGTTTCGGAAGTTTCACCAATGAGCCATCTGCTTTGCGTTCGAATTCCATGAACACGTTGTTCCACACTTCGATCACCTGGGGATCATCATTGTTCACCCTGGATGCACCACTTACTTTTGCTATTTCTTCTTCCGTTCTTCCGTCATAATGGATCTCTGAACAAGGGCCACAAGGACCGATGTCGCCCATCTCCCAGAAATTATCTTT
>JBKJQG010000073.1:0-17045 GCA_046594925.1 Bacteroidia bacterium | reverse complement strand
TCTGAGTAATTCTTACGTCGCCGTCTACGTCGAGTTTAAAATTTGGTGTTGACGTTCCGATACCAACTTTGCCTCCGTTATAGTAGATCTTGCCGCTCGCCCCGTTGCTCCATAAAGCACCGGCTAATGTGCCAAATGTTCCATTGCCCAATAATACTTGATTCACGTTCCCAGTGAAAGGAATTTGAATTGCTTTACCATTGTTATCGATAGTAAGTAACCCGTCGCCAGAGCCCCCTAGGGATTTTAAAATGATATTTCCATTGGCTTTTATTTTAAAAGCCGTTGTATTATTTGTTTTAAAGATCAAGTCTTCGTTGTTTATTGTTCCAAGGAAGTCGCCACTCACTGCTGTATTCCCATTCACGGCCCATTTTGAAGGTGTTTGAGAGTAGATGCTTCCAGCAATCGAAAGAAAGACGATTGATAGAATGTGAACTTTTTTTAAAAAAACTTTGGTTGAAAATTGTTTCTGTGTCATTGGTTTAAGTTTAATTGTTATTTTCAATGAGGTTGTAGTTTTATGATGTAATTTTATTTTTGCTGATCATTGTTCCAATCGGCGCCGATTGAAAGGTTGCTGTCTTGCTGCACAAGACGCTAAACAGTACAATGCTGAATTTTTTCATTTCAGTCAAAATATTTACACGATGCAAAAATGACAACAAGGGTATGGTTATTCGGTTGTTAGCTATGTATATTCGTTTATATTCGAATATACAGATCACTCAATCGCGATATCTTTTTATAATTGAATTGAGGGAGTAGGCTCAATTGTAGAATTGAATATAGAATATAGTCGTAGCGAATATAAGATAAAATGGGCGAATTGCCGTTTTTACACGACTATGTTTGAAAAGGAATTAGACAACAAAACTCAAACACCCACAATTCTAGAATTCACAGAATCTATTGTTTTTTCCCAGTATGCCCCACTGTGGTGGTATTCTTTTTTTCTGATAAGAAATAGCATTTACACGCATATATCCGTTTCTACACGGATAAAGGCTCCGTATCAAACATTTTGACTATTTTAATGCACGCTATGAACGCCGATCCGTCAACTACTACCCTTAAAAATCAATTGGGGCTTGCCTTGCTCGTATTCTTCTTTTCGCAAGTGGTCGTGGGGCTGGTTCTGAATTTTATGGGCTCGGCGTATTTCGACAGTCAGAATTGGAGTCGCTGGGATTCTGCTCATTACCTGAGCATTGCGGAAAAGGGATATGAGTTCTTTCCTTGCGCGGGAAAATTTGGTTATCCGATGGACTCAAAAGATATGTGCGGCAATACTGGCTGGTTCCCTGGTTACCCTTTGCTCCTTAAGTTTTTTGGATTGTTTTTCAAGGATCTGATCCTTGTTGGCGGAATTATCTCCAAAGTGTTTTACTTCCTCTCTTTGTTGTTTGTGCTCCGCATAGCAGAATTATACAAGGTCTCCATTCGGAATTTTCTGTTCCTGAGTATAGCGGCGCTTAGCTTTGGCTTTATTTATTACAATGCCATTTTCCCGGTTTCGGGGTTTGTGTTTTTCGCTTTGGCTTCCTTTTATTTTTTCAGAAAACAATACTTAGGTCTGGCTTCTTTCTTTTGTTTTTTGGCTTCTTTCTTTTATGCTACGGGGTTCTTGTTGACGGTGGTGTTCGGACTGTTTATACTTTTGAAGTCGCGCAAAAATATTAATGCCGGCATGCGTGAATTAATTCCGATATCGGTTTCGGGTGCGATGGGTTTTGTGGCTGCCTTTGCGGTGATTTATTTGAGTGTCGGTGATTGGACGGCTTTCCTTCAGGTTCAGGCAAAATACGGGAACGGAACCCTGCACAATCCCTTTGCGGGAATGTATGCATACGTTAGCAAGGGATTTGATACATTTTCATTGGAGAACTTCAGGTATTATCAAACTTTGGTGGTTATAGTCATGTATTCTTTAGTCACATTCTTTTTCTTTTCTAAACATTTTTTCAAGGATGCTTTGTACTCTTGGTCCTGGATTTTCGTCACCGTCTTTCTTTTCTTTCCCTGGATCATGGGCGGTGATCTGAGCTTTTACCGCGCCGAAGCTTTGCTTTTACCTTTTGTGTTTTTTTTGAAGGATGCAAAAACTCATTGGCTTTCTCTCGTTTTGGTTGCCTTGCTTTTGCTTGGATTGGTGATGAGCAGGTTGTTCTTTATGGGTGTGTTGGTTTAGTAGAGATGTCTTGCTTTTAATTCGAAACGCGAAATTTGCACAAACAAAAAACCCAAACAGTTCTGTTTGGGTTTCTCTTTTATTTCGTAGTGCGAATATCACCTTCTTTAATAGGTCTGAAGGCGGTACGTCTGTTCTTCTGATGTTCTTCCTCCGTAGTAGCTTTTAAGATCAGCAATTTGCTTTCACCATATCCCTGAGGCAATAAACGCTCAGGAGAAATCCCTTTGGAGATCAAATAGTCTACGCAGGACTTCGCTCTTTCCTGCGACAGCTTCAAGTTGTATTTATCACTTCCGCGCTCATCGGTATGTGAATTAATCTCAACCGTTAAGTTGTTGTTCAGAACCAAGAAGTCCGTCAAATCATCCAGAATTTTTTTAGATGCTGGACGTAATGTTGCCTTGTCCAAATCGTACTCAATCCCCGGAATCACAATGTCGCCTGATGGAATAGGAGACAGGAAGAAGTCTTTTACCAAATGAGCTGATTCTGTCAATCCCAAAGTCGTTACGTTTCCGGCGTCCCCAAAGAATTTGTTTTTCTGAGCTTTTAAGTAGAGCTCCATTCCTTCATCTAATTGAGTGAAGTAATTTCCATCTGCATCTGTAAACAAGAAGAAGGGTTCTTTATCACCACGGATATCTTTCAATGTGATCATGGCGTTGGAGATCACTTGGTTGTTATCTGCATTGTATACTGTTCCTTTTAAGTCGAACACCAATGGTTCTTTTTCGATCGCGTAGATCTTAAGACAAGCACCTGCATTACAGTCCTTGCATTCTTCCCTGTCGGAACTTAAGAAACCGGCACGTTGACTGCGCTCCAATACGAAATAGGAATCATCCTTGGCAGAGTTGAAGGGCGCACCTAAGTTTTTAGGAGCTGACCACAAAGAATCGCTGTTGAATGAAGATTTAAAGATATCCAAGCCGCCGAATCCGGGATGTCCCTCGGAACTGAAATATAATGTAGAGGTATAGTAATGGAAGAAAGGTGTCACCTCGTCTTCAGCCGTGTTGAATAAGGAGCCCATGTTTACAGGAGGGCCGGTTGGGCGGCTGTCGTCATCCAGGTTCACCGACCAAAGGTCCATCTTGCCGAATCCGCCGGGACGGTTGGAAGAAAAATACAAGACACTTCCATCCGGTGACAAGGAAGGATGCATGGTTTTGTAGCCGGCCAAATTGATATTGTCGTTCAGTCTTTCAGCGCCTAACCATTTATCATTCATGTTTTTTGAAAGAAAAATGCCGCATTCGTTCTTGTTGCTGGTCGACCAGCGGGTGAAAAAATAATTGCTTCTGTCCAAGGTCAGAAAGCCGGCACCTTCGTGCATCTCGGTATTCGCAGGTCCGGGAACTTTACTGAATTCTGTCCAGCCGCCGTTGGTTTTCTTTAAAGTGTAAATGTCGCAAACGTATTTAGGATCTTGTTTCTTAGGATCCAAAACGGTGTTCCCATCGCGTGCTGTGGTGAACTGAACGGTGTTTGCATCACCATAATAATTCACTGCAAAGCTGGATGTTCCTGCATTGAAAAGTGAGTCCTTTACTTTGTTGATGATTACGCCGGATTTATTATTAGACGTGTCTGTTGCTAAATAACAGCCTGCGATTTTCAACTTCGCGAGCTTGAACATCACCGAATCTTTTCCTTCGGCATCGGTCATCACCTGCTCAAAATTGAAGGCAGCACGCGGATAGCGCTGATTTTTCATCAAGGCATCTCCATACCAGTATTTTTCAAATGGATAAGCAGCAGGGTTGTTGTCCACTGATTTTTTGAACCAGATCTCTGCGTTCGCATAATCGTGATTCAATCTGTAAGAATCAGCAATCTGGTGGATCGCATACTGTTCGGTGGGATCAGAAGTGGCTTTAACAGTAGTGTCTTTAACAGCCGTGTTGTCTTTTGATTTCTTTGGAGGTGGCGTGTATGGTCTTGCTTCGTAAGGACGCGTGTAATCGTTCGCTGTTCCTTTGTCCACAACTTTCAGATAAAATGTAACGGCCGTTTTGTAATCTCCGTTCTTGTAAGCGATGTCGGCATATTCCATCCATTCTCTTTTGCTCTGAGCAAAAGCAGATACAGTTACAAACAGAAATAATAGTGCAAAAATATTTTTCGTGTTTCTCATAACTATAAACGTGGACAGTTTGCTAAAGGGTTTGGTTTGGCTCTGCGGGCTACATAGGTCAGAGAAATCTCAAAACCTCCGCGGTAATCCGAAACTTCTTTCAGTTTGGATGTGTTAATGTCGTAACTGACCCTGCAGGTGTACGAGCCTTTTTTAATTCCGCCTTCAATGATGGCTGCATCTTTGTTTCTATAGGTCGGTCCGAAAATCAAATACGTATCGGAATTTTTTAAGAAGTAGTGTAATAATAAGGTTGCTGTTAATTCCTGATCGTTGATCTGCTGCATATAAATGAATTTCGGCAGCAATTGGATCTTCTCATTCACGTTCACTTTCACACCGCCGTGTGCATAATAGCGAATCGGCAATTTGTTCGCGTTATCGAAGAAGCTTTCTTTAGGCTGCGTTAAGTGGAAAGCAGAGAAGCCCACAAATGGATTGAGGCGGGCTTTTTCTTTTGCAAAGTAATACAGGAAGCCTGCATTCACGTCGTGGATCAGGAAATTTGTATTTGCGAAAGTTTCGCCGCTGGAAACACCGGCATCAAATCCTCCGTCATTAGCAGTGGTGTATTGATTTCCGAAAGACAATTTACTTTGGTCAATGCTCTTATTCACGATGCCGCCCTGAATACCCAGAGCCACGTGATGATTTTTTGCTTTGTCGAGCACGATGTCATACCCTACGGATATCAAAGCACTCAATACATTATACGTTCCAACACCGGCACGGTAATTAAATACCTGGATGCCCACCCCGAATTTTTTGATCGGCATGTCGAAAGAAATTCCTGCGGTGGTGTAAGGCTTTGTTGCAACCGCCATCCACTGCGTACGATAGTGTCCGTGGATACGGTATTTTCCGTCAAACATTCCTGTCATCGCCGGATTCAGGAACATGGGAGGAGCATCGTATTGCGACAAGTGAAAATCTTGTGCGGTACAAACTTTTGCAGAAACCAAAAGCAATACTGCAATTAATGATCTGTTCATCGCCTTAATAAATGGAGTATGTAAACTATGTTTCATAATTCTTCTCTTCCTTAAATTATCGTAATAAGGTTACGTCACCTGAGATCTTATGTTCCTTATCGTCTTCGGTAATGCCGGTCACCGTATAAACATAAACGCCCAATGCTTGGTCAACGCCTTTGCGTTTACCGTCCCATCCTGCACAAGTATGGTTGCCGCAAGTGGTAGCATCGGTAGATTCGAAAATCAATTCACCCCAGTTGTTATAAATTCTGAATTCGATCTCCTTGAACGGTCCGCCATATACATAGAAGATATCATTCTCTCCATCGCCGTTAGGACTAAATCCTGTTGGTACATCCGGCGGCATGGAAATGATCTCTATCTTGCAGATGGTGTCGGTACAGCCGTTAATGTCCGTAATGATCAGACAAACATCATAGAATCCGCCGGCACTGTACACGTGTGAAGGATTTTGTAATGTAGATGTAGAGTCAGAAGCATTGTCACCGAAATCCCAGAACCAGGAAATGGCGCCGTTGGTCGACTGATCTGAGAATCCGATCGTTTGGTTCACGTTGCCCGTGAAGTCATCCGAGGTAAACGCTGCAGCAGGTCCAGGCAAAACATTCACCGCTTGAATGATCGTATCGATACAGCCTTGCGAAGAAGTAACAATCAACTGCGTGTTGTATGTTCCAGCTGCAGGGAAATTGTGAGATGGATTTTGAGTAGTGTTGGTTGCGCTCAGATCTCCGAAGTTCCAGATCCAGTTGGTAATGGTAGCGGCACCACCTACGGTAGAGATGTCGGTATAAGCTGTTCCGTCATCCAGGCAAATTCCAGTCGCTGTAAAGTTGGCAACCGGTTTTTCGAAAACATTGAGCGTCTGCGTCATTGTATCCACACAACCGTTGTTTGAAGTAACAACCAGCGTAACAACATACGGTCCGCCTGTTCCATAAATGTGTGTAGGATTCTGCAAAGCACTGGTTCCGGAATCACCAAAGTTCCAGCTCCATCCGGTCACCGTTCCAACAGAGGTGGAAGCATCGGTAAAGGACACGGTATCTAGCGGACAGGCATTTACGCTAGAGAATGTAGCTATTGGTGAAGGAATCAGAGTTATGGAAATAGTATCTGCATTCGAGCGGCAGCCTCCGTTACTGGTAGAAGTAAAGATGAGGGTTACGCCACCTGCTGTATCATCCGCACCGCTTGGCAAATACACGCCGTTAACAGTGGTATCGCTTGGCGAGAAGGTTCCTGTTCCGGAGCTTGTCCAGATTCCGCTGCCTGTCGTAACAGATGCGGTCAGATTCACCGGGTTGCCAGCACAAGAGCTGTCGCCGGAAGTGATCACGGCAACCGGAGTCCCGGTAAACGTCACAAGAATTGTATCTGCAGAAGCAATACAGTTTCCGTTGAGCGTGGTTGTGTAAAAAAGATTAACGGCTCCAGAGGCTGTATCAGCCGTACTTGGTGTATAGTTTGCGCACAAAGCATTCGGCGTGTCAAATGTCCCGCTTCCGCTGGTCGTCCAGGTAGCTCCCCCGGCAACGGTGAATGTTCCGCATACCGGAACGTAGGCGGTGTCCTTGCAGACAAAGAGATCTGGCCCGGCACTGGCCGATGGCCCGGCATAAAAGCTAATGATTACTTGGTCGGTATCCGACGGACAAAATCCATTCGCGTACGTATAAAGATCAAGCGTGTCGGCCCCTGCCGCAATTGCAGCAGCAGTCGGTGTATAAGTTGCATTTAAGGTGCTGTCGGTCGGATTGAATGTTCCGCCGCCTGTCCATATTCCACCACCTGCGTTCAAGACTGTTCCTCCTAATGTAATGGTGGAGTTGTTGGTACAGCTGATCGTGTCCCCACCGGCATTCGCGATCGGGTTGCCTTGGATATTCACGACATACGTAATGGTATCCTTACAGCCAGCAGCTGAAGTAGTGATGAGTGTTACGTTGAACGGTGCGCCGTAACCGTAAGTATGTATTGGATCTTGCACGGTAGAAGTGAATCCGTCACCGAAATTCCAACTCCATGCCACGATGGTGCTTCCGGGATCTACAGAAGATGTATCATTAAAGTTGATCGGGAATCCCTGGCAATTTGGAGCATCGCTGGTAAAATCAGAGATGATGTAAGAAACATTCACAGTTTGAATGGATGTATCTGCACATGGGGTTCCGTCATTGATGATCAAGGTCACTACATAACTTGACAGCGCCGGGAAGGTATGGGTTGGGCTCGTTGCAGTTGAAGTGGGTGAGCCGTCGCCAAAATCCCATAAATAAGTATTGGCTGTAGGAGTTGTTGTGTTTGTAAAAGTGATGGTGGTTCCGTTACATGCGCCGCTGGAGTTGAAGCTGGCTACTGCAACAGGCGGACAGTTGACAACGTTGAACTGGAAATCCCGAAGAATCTCGCCGATCTTCACACCGTTTCTGAATTCTTCACACTTCACGCCTGCTACGAACTGACCTAAAAGCGGCGGAACACCGTTCACGATGCCGGTCGGACTGACCGTCAATGAATTCGGAGTTCCCGCATCCAAGGGGTTGTTTGCGCTGTATGTACTGGACCAGGTAACCGTGTTCACGTTGAACACACAGCCAGGCCATGTCGGAGGAGAAGGTGTGTCGGTGTAAGGCGTATACAAGGAATAAACCAATGAATCTCCATCGGCATCTGTAGCACTATGGTCAACAACCATGTTGATTCCCTGACAAACAAAAACAGGAGGAGGCTTTACCCATTTGGGGCTGCTGTTTGCGATCACGATTCCATTGTCCGGAATGTGCGCATACCAGGTCTCGCCTGTAGAAAGAGGGGTAGTAATGTTTATTAAGGTTGAGTTTCTGCAGCAATATTGAAAATACAGATCGTATCCACCGACTCTCGGAGGCAATCCGCTTACAACTTTGGTGTAAATAGCTTCTTCCAGGCAGATACCTGGATTTACAGCACATGTATCAATGTTCGGCGGAACCAACGATGCTCCGGGGAAAGGAATGCTGATGGTCGTTATGGCGCCTCCACAGTTATTTCTCACTTGAATGACCACGGAACCAGGAAATGCAGCGCTTCCCGGTTTGCAATCCCGGTAAAGTTTTAAAGTAACACGGTAGGTCGAGCCGCCCAATTGCTCGTACGTCAATGAACCGCCCACAATATGAGTCGCATTTGAAGCAAATGACAGAAGGAAGACAAAAATGATGAGAGGTAGTAGTTTCTTCATTCAGGTTAATGTTTAGTCGTTATGATTACGAATTGTAAATGTAATAAAAATTCTGTTTGGCCAAATTTATATCTTCAAAATTGTCATATTAAAGATAAAAAAGCTTAGTTTTGACTAAACTATTCAGCAAAAAGCATGAAAAAATTACTACTACTACTTATCATTTCAGGAACCTCCTTTTTAGCGTTGAATGCGCAGATAAATATTCAATGGCAGACACGCTATTCGAGTGTAGGAAGCAATATTGACCGGGCAGAGGATATGTTTATGGATGGGTCAGGTAACGTATACGTCACCGGATTGGGACTCGGAGCAAGCGGAAATTTTGATTATGTGACGATAAAATACGACCCTGCTGGAGTAGAGCTGTGGAGAATGGAATACAATGGGCCGGGAAACGGACTTGACGAAGCTCACGCCATCACAGTGGATGGTTCTGGAAACGTTTATGTAACAGGCTGGAGTCTGGGTACAGGCGGATTTGACTATGGTACGGTGAAATACAATTCCGCAGGAGTTCAGCAATGGGCATCCCGCTATACCAATACCGCTGCAGGAACCGACGAAGCCTGGGATGTGGGAGCGGATAACGCAGGAAACGTATTTGTGACCGGAAGCAGTGATGGTACAGGAACAAACAGTGCAGCCACAACGGTAAGGTACAATTCTGCCGGGGTTCAGCAATACGTCAACCGTTTTGAAGGGGCTGGTAATGACATCGATGCAGGGTATTCTATCTACGTGGATGCAGTAACCGGTGATGCTTACGTTGCCGGATATACTTTTCAGAGTGCAGCCAACGACTTTAACTTCCTGACCGTGAAATATAATCTGGCAGGTGCTCAGCAATGGGTAAGCCAATACAACAGTCCGGATGCCAATTACGATGAAGCTCGCGCAATCACACTGGACGCAGCCGGAAACGTTTATGTAACCGGTAACTCGCAGACGCTGGTGCTTACCAACTATGATTACGCCACGGTGAAATACAATTCCGCCGGAGTTCAGCAATGGGCCATGCGCTACAACGGAACGGGGAATGACTTAGATAGAGCGAATGCCGTTGCTGTAGACGCTTCGGGGAGTGTCTTCATCACCGGAAAAAGTGTGGGTGCCGGAAGTGCGGCTGAAGATGTAGTAACTATTAAATATAACAATGCCGGGTCAGTCGTTTGGACGGCACGTTATAACGGACCCTCCAACGGATATGATGAAGGCAAGGCCATCGCATTGGATGCTTTGGGAAACACTTACATTACCGGCTATAGCTTTAAAACAGGAGTAAACAACGACTTTGTGACCATCAAGTACGATGCAACAGGCGCACAGGAATGGTTGACACAATACAACGGCACAGGAAACAATGCCGATCAGGCGGCTGCGATTGCTGTGGATGCACTGGGGAACATATTTGTTTCCGGATTGAGTAAAGGTGCAGGTTCAAATGAAGATTTTGAAACAATCAAATATTGCCAGCTAAAATCAAACGCTGGAGCCGATACTTCTATTTGTAATGGAAGCTCCACCCAGTTGAGCGCTTCTGCTCCCGGAGCTGTGAGTTATGCCTGGACACCAACCACAGGTTTAAGCAATCCAGCAATCTTCAATCCTGTTGCGAGCCCCACCAGCACAACTACATACGTGGTAGCTATAACCAATACCAACGGTTGTGTCGACAATGATACAGTTGTTGTTACCGTTGTTCCACTGCCTACACCAACAATCACTGCAAGCGGACCTACATCTTTCTGTACGGGAGGATCTGTAACGTTGACAGCAGCAACCGCGACTTCGTATTTGTGGAGCACATCTCCAACAGACACTTTATCCAGCATCATCGTTTCAACTGCCGGAACATACAGTGTGACCATCACCAATGGAACAGGATGTTCAGCAACCGCGACACAAACGGTTACGGTGTTTTCACTTCCTCCGATCAATGCCGGTCCTAACGACAGTATATGTTTGAGTACGAATGCAAATCTAATGGCAACCGGCGGAGTTTCTTATGTTTGGTCACCTGCCGGTTCATTGAGTAATCCAATCATTGCAAATCCGGTTGCAGGACCAACTGTTACAACCACTTATACTGTTGTTGGAACAGCTTCGGGTGGATGCACTAACACTGATACAGTTACGGTCACCGTACTTGGTAATCCCGGTTTGCCGACGGTTACACAAGGGGTTGACTCTCTGATGTGCAGCCCTGCTTATGCAGCTTACCAATGGTATTTAAGCGGCTCTCCGATCTCCGGTGCAACTTCACAAAATTATCAGTTTCCGGGGAACGGAAATTATTATGTGGAGGTATTCAATTCATCGGGCTGCTCAACTGTTTCTGCTGTGTTTAATGTCAATAATTTCGGGATCAGTGAAAACGAAAATGCATTGCAGCTGAGCGTTTATCCAAATCCTTCCAGCAGCGACTTCAGCATAGAATTCATTATGGACAAAGCAGGGAAAGTTAAAATGAACCTGATGACGGTGACGGGACAATTGGTTGCTTCACAGGAAATGGAAACAACAGCCGGAGTGAATAAAAAAGCAATGAATTTCTCAGGCGAGGCAAATGGAATTTATTATTTGCAAGTAATCACGGAAGATACGATTATTACCAAGAAAATTGTGAAACAGTAAGTCAAAAGAAAATAAGTCAAAAGTCAAAAGCAAAAAAGTCAGAAGCGAATTATTTTCGCGTCTGACTTTTTTTATTTTTCAGCCTTTAGTATTTTTACTTTCTTCTTTTTTTGACTTTTGACTTTTTCCTCTTTTGACTTTATTCCCTAAACAGCTTCCGAAACAACTTCCTTAACTTCCGGGATCATTCGTTTTAACAAACCTTCGATCCCTGCTTTTAAAGTAATGGTAGAAGATGGACAGCCGCTGCACGCGCCCCGTAATTGAACGGTTACAATCCCATCCACAAAACTTTTGAAAGTAATGCTTCCTCCGTCACCTTCCACAGCGGGACGAATGTATTGTTCCAGCGCTTCCACAATTTTTACTTCTACTTCTGTAGTTGGTGCACTGTGTTCTGTAAAAACTTCTTTCTTTTCGGTAAATGTATTGTCGATCGCAACTTCTGTCGTCGGAACTTCTGTGATGATGGGATTTCCTTCGGAGATATAGATGCGGATAAAATCTCTTAGTTCCAGTGTCACTTCTTCCCACTGAATCGAATCAATTTTTGTGATCGTCACAAAATTTGCAGCCATGAAGACAGCTTTTACAAAGGGAAATTCAAATAATTTTGCTGCCAGCGGAGAGCCTTTTGTCTCTGCTTTGGATAAATATTGAGCCGTTGCTCCGTCGTGTACCATCAGTTGATTGGCAACAAACTTCATGGATGAAGGATTTGGAGTGCTTTCGGCATATATGATAATCGGCTTTTTTACGGCTGTGTCCATCTTTTTTAATTAATTTTGGCACAAAGATACGGACAAAATCAGTAGGCAAGAAAAAAACAATAGGCAATTGGCAAATAGGCAATTAAACAGTAGGCAATGCGCAATCAAACGACAAAATTAAATCCGCGAAGATCTGCGAATTTTTTCTGCGAAGATCTGCGTGAAAAAATTGGCGGGCGAAAAACATGAAGAGAAAAATTGACTTTTTAATCATAGGTTCCGGGATCGCCGGTCTGAGTTATGCCCTGAAAGCGGCTCAGCACGGCAAGGTGTGCATGATCACTAAAGCGAACGAGGACGAAAGCAATACTAAATATGCTCAGGGCGGAATAGCCGCTGTGATGTACAGTCCCGACAGTTACGAAAAACACATTCAAGATACTTTGATCGCCGGAGACGGCATGTGCGACGAAGAGATCGTTCGTATGGTGATCACCGAATCCACCGAACGCGTGAACGAACTGATTGCCTGGGGCGCAAAATTCGACAAGAACGAAAGCGGGGAATACGACTTGGCAAAAGAAGGCGGACATTCAGAACACCGCATCCTGCATCATAAGGACAATACCGGCTATGAGATCGAACGCGCACTATTGGCCGCCATTCACCAGCATTCCAACATCGAAATCTTAGATCATCATTTTGCTATCGACATATTGACACAGCATCATTTGGGAAAGGAAGTGAATAGCCGGACTCCGGACATAGAATGTTACGGAGCTTATGTGCTGAACTTGAGGAGCAATAAAATTGAGACCGTCCTGGCAAAAACAATTTTGATGGCAACAGGCGGCGCTGGCCACGTATACAGCACTACCACCAACCCCACGATTGCAACTGGAGATGGCGTGGCAATGGTATATCGTGCGAAAGGACAAGTGGAAGGGATGGAGTTCTATCAGTTTCATCCAACCTCCTTGTACAATCCGGGTGAAAGCCCTTCTTTTTTAATTTCAGAAGCTGTCCGCGGTTTTGGCGGCATTTTAAAAACGATCGACGGAAAAGAATTCATGCAGAAATACGATGCACGGAAATCTTTGGCGCCCCGTGACATTGTCGCCCGTGCGATCGACAACGAAATGAAGATTCGCGGAGATGACTATGTTTATTTGGATTGCAGGCACCTCGACAAAGATGAACTGCTGAAACATTTTCCGAACATCCATAAAAAATGTTTGAGTCTGGGCATAGACATTAGCAAAGATTATATTCCAGTTGTTCCGGCGGCGCATTACATGTGCGGCGGAATTAAAGTCGACAAACAGGGAAGAAGCAACATAAAAAATCTTTATGCGATCGGCGAATGTTCTTCTACGGGCTTGCATGGAGCCAATCGTCTTGCATCAAATTCATTGCTGGAAGCGATCGTTTATTCTCATCACGCTGCTTTAAGCGCGATCGCGTCCCTGAAAGCCGTAAATTTTTGTGAGTCGATTCCTGATTGGGATGCGGAAGGCACGGCTCATCCTGAGGAAATGGTTTTGCTCATACAAAGTTTACGGGAAGTTCAAGCCATCATGACCAACTATGTGGGAATCGTGCGATCCGATATTCGTTTACAAAGAGCATTCGATCGTTTGGAAATTCTCTACAAGGAGAATGAAGCTCTGTATTTAAAAACCATCATCTCTCCGAAATTATGTGAGCTGAGGAACATCATCAATGTGGCTTACATCATTATTAAACAGGCCAGAAAAAGAAAAGAGAGTCGTGGATTGCATTATACAGTAAATCATCCTAGAGTTGCGGATAGCGAATAGACGCTGATATTACAGATAAAATTTGTCGGAAAAGGAGGAATAAGAACTGAACGGAATTTAAGTATTATACAATCTGCAATATCTGTTTTTATTCGCCTGCTTTCCGGCAGGCAGGTTATCGGTACCAGCTATTTGCCTCGCGAAAACTGCAGCCCATTCCCCAAAGCATAAGCCGTTACATCACCTTCATCGTTGTAAGTAGGTTTTACTTCCACGTCTCTTCCTGTCACTTTGCTGATGCCTTTCGTGACGATCTGCACCATATCCCAGCCAGTCATGCGTTTCGATCTTCCACTCTTTTTTTGCATAGCAAGCGACGCATCATCCAATGTTTTTTCTTTTATTTTTTCTGCTACCACTTCTTTTAGTGAAAGAAAGTCAGAAGGACTTGCCAAAGGCTGCTTCTTTACTGAAGGCTGTGTGTTGTCAATCTTCGCAATCGCAGGTTGTTCTTCCTTGTTTATTTTCGGCTCTTCGACCTTTACGATCACTTCTTTTTTCGGCTCTTCCCGAGGGCTGTTCTCTTTTTTATTTTCCGCAATGTTATTTTCAGGTTGCTCGTTCAAGATCACTGGATTTTTTTTCGGGGCAGGAGGATTTACTTTGTTTTTTATCAAAGATGCCGTTTGGTTTGGAACGCTTACTTCTTTTACGATCTCTGGAATGTTTTTTACAACCTCATTGTTGTTTACATTGTTTTCAACCGGAGCAGATTTTGCTCCGTTCGTTTTATCAGCAAAAGTGGATTCTGTTTCTTTCCCATTTTTGTAGAAAAAGAACAAGCCAATCAATAAAGCAATGGAAGCTGCCGCTGCAACATAATAGAAGAACGGGATGATCTTTCTCTTATCATTTTCTTCCGCTACTCCCTCTCCTTTGGAAAGGGCCGGGCTGAGGTCGCGTTTTAATTCTTCTTTGTCCTGATACACAACACTCAGATCGGCTTTTGCTTTGGTTTGTTTGTACAAGCTGTAAGTGTGTTGCATTTCTGCATCAACCGACAACTGCTGATTCAGGAAAATTGTTTCCTGTTTGGTCAGCAAACCTTCTACGGAAGCGATTAGCAAATCATCTGAAGTCACAACGGTTTTCTTCAAAGCTTCCTTGTTCTCAAAAACAATGTTGGTATCTGCCGATACTTTTGTCTTCTGAAACAATTCGAAATCAATTAAAAATTGGGGATGTTGTTTAATGAATGTCTCTAAGAGTTGTTTTTCTGCAGGAGCCAAAGTGTTCTCCACCGAGCGGATGAAATACTCCTCTTTATTAAGAACGTTTATTGGTGGCAATTTTCCCTCTCCTTTTGACAGGGTTGGGCTAAGGTCTTTTTTTAGGGAAGATTTTCCTTCGAAAGAAACCGAGTCCAGATCTTCTAAGGTCAGGTTCTCGAAACTCTCAAATTCTTCTTTCAGTTCAGGATGTTGTTCTACAAACAATAACAAATCCGCCACCTGCTGAGGTGTCAGAGTTCCTTCATGGTAATCCAGAAAGAAGGCTTCGTAGTTATGTTTGTTAATGTTCATTTTCTTTTTTTATAAATCATCCCCCTGCCCCCTTCAAAGGGAGACATTGTTCTAAATAACATTCTCGAGTGCTCCGATGTAATTCTTTAAAAAGCCTCTTGCCCTGAAAATGTAAACTTTCACTTGTGATTCACTCAGCTCGCAGATCTCACCGATCTCTGCATAATTGTATCCTTCATAATCCCGCAAAAGGATCACCGAACGTTGGATCTCCGGTAATTTGCTTAATGCCTCATTCAGGATCTCTTTTAGGTCGCTGTACTGTCTGTTTGAACTCAGACTGTACATGTTCGCCTCGGTCATCTCTCCCTGCTTCTTATCTCTTCTGATCCGGTCGATCATGGTCCGGTAAGCCGTCGTGAACATGTAGGATTTGGCATTGGTACTCTCCACTTCCGACACTTTTAACCATAATTTCTCATAAGTATCCTGCACAATGTCGCGTGCCTTCTCGGAATCCTTAATGTTCTTAAGGATGAACCGGTAAAGGTTATCTGCATGTAAATCAACAGTTTTGTTGAATTCTTCGACAGTCATTGTAGCGTTTTTGTGCGTTTTTCAGGTTTAAGACGACCAAGGCCGGGTAAAGTTACAGGGTTTTTCAATAATTTTCACTAAATTAGTCCTAATCAAAGCCTGTAGCATGAAGAAACCCTCACTAATCGTCCTTCTTTTTCTGTCTTTTCTGTCTGTCCGCGGACAATCCTGGATTTACCAGCCCTTTCCTTCAAGCATGACGATATATGTCACTACGCAGACAGATTATTCGTCGCCTCCCTCGGTTTACAACACTTACCGTACGGAAATCGTTGGTGATACCATCATTGGTGCCTATACTTATCAGAAGCTGTATTCGGGGACCGGGCCATTTTCTGTTAGTGGTGCTGTTCGGAACGATGTCTTGAATAAGAAGGTCTTTCTGTATTCCGTCTCAACCGGAATGGAGACGCTTTTGTATGACTTCAATTTGGCTGTCGGCGACACAGTTAACAGATACAATGGATATGGATTTTATCAACCTCTGGTTGCAGGTGCGGTATCAGGAAGTCCCCTTGTAAAAATAGATACGGCTTGGGTGACTTCGATCGATAGCGTCATGCTGCCGCACGATGGTCTGTATCACAAACGATTCAACTTCAGCGGAACAATGAAGAACATTGATCCGGATTCTGCGGATGTTGAGGTCAGCACATCGAACTCGGGGCCCTATCCCGGAGCGGCAGGATACAATGTTTCCATCACTCTTCGACCACTCATTGAAGGAGTTGGTCAGATTTACAACCCAATCAGTTATTATCATTTTTTTGAATACCAATGGAACTACTACCTTAATTGTGCGACTGTGAATGGATTGCCATACGTCACTCTCGGCGCTGCCTATCCTCCATTTGTCAATCCGGCTTTATGCAATTCGATTTATACAGGGATCGAGGAAGCGACAAATGGAAATATTTTTATTTTGTCTCCGAATCCAACCTCCTCTTTTTTACACATCCAAGGGCTCCGGGAAATACATTCGGTTCAGGTCAGCGATGTGCTCGGAAGGATTGTTTATGATGTGGAGATAAACAGTGCGGCGATGGAAATCGATCTCTCTGAATGTAAGAGCGGAATTTATTTTGTGAGAATCAGTACCGCCGATGGGAAGTACATTGCAAAGAGGGTTTTGAAGCAGTAGTCAACAAACGATTTGTCAACGCACCGATTAGTAAATTAATCGTTCAGCTTCAACACGGCCATGAAAGCACTTTGTGGGATTTCCACACTTCCAACGGAACGCATTCTTTTTTTACCTTCTTTTTGTTT
>JBKJQG010000283.1:0-19894 GCA_046594925.1 Bacteroidia bacterium | reverse complement strand
TCAACAGAGAGAGAACAAGCATTCCATATCTTTTGAATAAATAAGTTATGCCGTTCTTAAATACCTCCGAATCACCGGCAATAAAGGGCAAAAGAAAAACAACAATCCCATTGACCGGCCTTGTAAGAATGATGATCCCCAATAAAAACGACAATAAAAGAATCCATTTCAGTTCAGGCAGATCAAAATATTTTTTAGCAAAAAACAAAAAGGCAGTTATCAAGGCAAAAGAATAAATGTGCGACATCGAAGGCTCAGAGGAGGCATAGTAAAAAAGGTTGGTCGAAAAAACAATGGCTACTAAACCAACACTGATGAGGGATTCGTTTTTAGTATACCGCTTCAATAATTTTTTCAGAAAAAATAAACCCAACCACAAATAGAAAACAGCAGCGACGCTGATCATGATCAGGTAGTTCTTTGAGTAGCCGTCTCTTTCGGTCAGATCAGAAATAAAATGAGCTGTCAAAAAAAAAGGACTCATAGCGAGTGCTGTCCCAGCAAAATACTTGTTACAGGTTTTGCCGTAGCACGTAGCCCTGTAGTCATAATATATCGCCGGATTGGGATGTTTTCGTTCTACCGAATCGAAAAAAGAAAAATTAAGGTCGTGGTAGATAATTAGGGCAGGCAAATAAGCATAATACCCTTTGCCGTCGGCTTCAATTATTCCTTTCCAATGATCCCCTCCCCATTGCAGATTTTTTGCCGAAACAAAAACAATCAAAACAATAATTGGGATGCAAAACTTGTTAAACCAGCGCATATCGCAGTAATTTATCTAAATTTACTAAACATTTCCTGAGTAATATGAATTTTTTGTCACACCTCTATCTTTCGGGAGAATCGGAAGGGCTCATCATCGGAAATTTCATTGCAGATTCCGTGAAAGGAAGCGCGTTTATGAATTTCCCACTTGAGGTACAAAAAGGAATTCTGCTTCATAGGAAGATCGACACATTTACGGATACTCATCACATTGTCCAGAAAAGCAAAGAACGATTAAGGCCCAATTACAAAAAATATGCAAGCGTGATCGTTGACATCTATTATGATCATTTCCTGGCAACAAATTGGAATGACTATTCTACGGTATCACTGGATGATTACACAAAGAACATATACGCACTTATCGAAGAACACAAACATACCTTTCCCATCAAATCGCAACTATTCACCAAATACATGTTGGAATACAATATCTTGTCGGCATACGCACGCCTCGATGGAATAGAAAGGGTTCTAAAAGGAATGGCAAGGCGAACAACCTTTGAATCCAACATGGATCTGGCCATTCATGACCTGAAAGAACATTACTCTTCTTTTGAAGATGAGTTTCGGTTATTTTTTCCCGAGCTTCAGGAATATGTTAACACTCAGATCTGAATTTGGCAAACTGTTCTATCTAATTCCATAATTCCTGCTGCCTTTCCGTATAATAAAAAATCATGAAGGGTTCAACTGAGTTTTAACTTTTTCTGAATGCGGATCGCCAGAAAAGCGAACACAGGAGCCGCAATCACATCAATGCTGTAATGCACGTGCTGCAATACCACCAAAACACCAACCGTGATGGCACCAATCAAGAACAAATATTTCGTCCGCTTTTTTCGGAAAGAAAACGCGAAGAGAAAAATAGTCGCCGTATGACCTGAGAAGAAAAGGTCTTTCAGATTTTCTCGGCCGGAATAAAAAAATGCCTGCAGAAAAGTGTCTTTCAAGGGTATGATCGCAACCGGTGCCTCGAGGGGAATGCAATAAAGGCAGAACATCCTCAAGAAGATCAATACTGTATACGCTTGCAAAAGACTTACAAACAAAATGGGCTCTCGCAGAGACAGTATAATTCCATATACTGCAAAAAAATAAGTAACGAAGAAAGTCAGTTCAGAAATGGCGAAAGGATGAAACAAACCAAGGACAGGATCATTAAAAACATAACCAGTTCTGTTCTCATTAAAGGTCAGGAAATAAACAAATGCAGACAGTGTGAGAGCAAGAAAACCCAAAGTCAGAATAAAGATCATCCTTTTGTTGGGTCTCGAAAAATAAAGCCGCCATGCATTTTTCATAAGAAGGAAATTACAAGCTCATCATATCTTTTAATTTAGCGGCCTGCCTGCGTGAAATCTCCACCTGTTCGCCTCCGCGGAGCTTTACCATTAGTCCACCATTGAACCAACTCTCGATACTTTCCACCCATTTCAAATTGATAATGTGCTTCCTGCTTGCTCTGAAAAAAGTGCGGTTATTCAAACGTTCATCCAGGTTATTAAGTGAGCGCAGGATCAGGGGACGGTTCTTGTCGAAATAGATTCTCACGTAATTCCCTTCCGATTCGAACAGTCGCACATCGCTCAGTTTCACGAACCAGCATTTTTCTCCGTCTTTCACGAATACTTGATCGTTATCATTCAAAGGCATGGTCTGCTCTTTGGATTCCAGTTTATCGCTGTTGTCCTTGTTCAAAATTTTCTTCACCGTTTCCGCAAGGCGGCTCGACTGCACCGGTTTTAATAAATAGTCAAGTGCATTCACTTCAAAAGCACGAATGGCATATTCATCGTAAGCCGTTACAAACACAACATCAGGGACCCCGCTGATCTCTTCCAGCAATTCGAATCCATTTTTGCCTGGCATCTGTATGTCGAGGAAGATCACATCCGGCTTCAACAGTTTAATACTCTCAATGGCTGTTTCAGCATTGTTTGCTTCTCCTACGATCTGGATTTCTGGATAGGCCGACAGTAAATTTTTCAACTCCTGGCGCGCCAGCCTTTCATCATCAATTAGTATTGTTTTCATGAACGATCAGGTTTTTCGGTATGATTAATTCAGTTAAGACACTTGCAGCATTTTCATTGCTGATTTTTAGATAGGCTTTGTTTCCGTATAATAATTGTAATCGTTGCTCCGTATTCTTGAGTCCGAAACCACTTTCCGAATCCAGCTTCGCCTTGAGTTGACCACTGTTACGGATGCTTACGTGGAGCTGATCATTTTTTACGTCGGCCAAAAGTTCCAGTATACCTCCATTGATCAGCTTGGAAATACCATGCTTTATTCCGTTTTCCACCAATGTTTGTATCATCAGGGGAGGAATGTTAAAGTTTCCGCAATCGGGATGAACCACGACAAGCGTCTTCAAACGCTCTTCATATCGAATCGCCTCCAAAGCAAGATAATCGTTCACAATCTTCATTTCCTCCTCGAAAGGGATGACTTTGTTCTTGCCCATCTGCAAAGTATTTCGCAAAATATTGGAAAGCTGGGTGATGGCATCTTTCGACTTATTCGGATTTTCGTCCACGAGGGCTCTGATGCTGTTCATCGCATTGAACATAAAATGAGGATTCAGCTGCGACTTCAACTTGTTCAACTCTATCTCATTGATGGAAGCTTCCCATTTCAAATTCTCGATCTCCGCTTTTTTGTAATTCTCGATAAAGTGAAAAAGAAAATAAATGAGCGACCAGGAAAAAAAGAAAGGAACTAGGTTGACAATGTTGGTAACAATGGTAATCGTATTCTGATGTTTGTCCCCCTCGATTTCCAAAAGGTACTCCAACCCGAACTGAGCATAATCAGCAATGACCGCCAGTAGCAAGGAAGCAAGGATCACTCTCGGAATGAGCAGAACGATCTTAACCTTGAGCCAACCGTATTTGACAATGAAATTTCTATAAAGATGAGAAAGGAGGATCCCGAAAAACAGAAGCAGGAACTGACTTGTTGCGGTTTCGATGTTGAAGGCATCACTCAACTTCAGGTACAAACTCTGAGCGAGCACCAGGAATAACCAGCCACCGATCTGACAAAACCAATAGAGGGTCTTTTTGTTCATCTTGCACCTTAGTGTTTCCCGATCCAGTCGGCACGCAGCTTCAATTGTTCATCCGCAGCACCCGGAAGCAATATTAAATTATTGCTGGAAGCAGGCAGCACGGGAACTAGTTTAGCCTTAAGTTTCACTTTTTTTACTTTTGAATTCTCCGAATTTTTTCTCAAAACAATCACCGCCAGTTCATCGCCTTCTTTTGCATTGCGCAAAAATCCTCCGATCACATCCTGGGCATTCTCGAGCTTAACCTTCTTTCCATCGAATTTCACGAGCTCATCGTACTCCTCGTAGCCCATCATACGCCCGAAATCATCCATTGCTCCGGTATTGACCAGCATAAGTCGGTTGGTCGCTGTATTCAATCCAATCGCCACTCCTCCTATCGATAGGTGCTTTTCTGTAGCAGATGCTCCAGAACCTATTCCCACCAGCTGCAGCATCTCTTTCACCGGCAATGGTTTGGATCCTTCCACGTGATCCTTGAAAAAAGCTCCGATTTCGGGATAGGTCAGTTTCACAATCTGATCGAACAACTCCTCGTCCTTAAAGGAACGATTCTTCCCATAAGTTTTTGAAAGATCTGCCATCAGTTCCTGAAGTCCGTATTTTCCTTTCGACAAATACCTCAGTTGGATGTCGAGACACATTCCGATCAAAGCGCCTTTCTGATAAACATTGGTATATTGATCCTTGTATTTTTTAAGGCAGCCTTCACTCATCACTGTGAACGGCAAAGAATCATTGTATCCTTTGGCTCCTGCAATCTTCGCTTCAACTACTTTCAGATAGTCCGAAACGGACATGTTTCCGTATTTGATCTGCACCAAACCGGATGCATACTCCGTGGTTCCTTCGTACAGCCAAAGGTGTTTCGACATCTGAGGATCGTTGTAATTAAAATCACCGATCTGTTCGGCGTGAATATTAAGAGGTGTAACAATGTGAAAAAATTCGTGTGCTGAAACATCACGAATGGTCTGAGCCAGGTATTTCTGATCCATCTCCGGCAAAAAATACATCGAGGAATAGCTATGCTCCAATGCACCGCTGGCACCCGACAATCCGCCATTCGCTGTTAAGTAAATAAGGTAAACGTATTTTTTTATGGGCAATGTTCCTCCTAAATATTCTTGCTGTGCGAACAAGATCTCACTGATTTCCGTCGCCAGTAATTTGGAACTCGCGATTTTATTTTTAGAATAAAGGGAAATGAGGACTTCCGCATTTCCCACTTTCAGAACAGTTGTATCCGGTATATTGTACATCATCGGCGCATCCTGCAAGTCCATATAATCCGACACCGTGTATGTATCCACGTTTCCCTTCGAAACAACATCTGTCAGACTGCAGGCACCGTAAAAATTCGCAGGATGGGTGACATCGATCTGATAAGGAAAATGGTTCAAGCCTTCGAAGAATCCGAAAAGGCAATGTGTGTTCAGAACAAAATTTTCGCCGGATTCGAAATTACTTCCCGCAGGTTCAAAAACATAAGGGTCTTTTTGCTCAGTATCCCAGCTGTCCTCCACTTCATAAGTGATCTTAGCCAAACGATTCGCCTTTGAAATTTTCCAACTGTTTATATCTGCCTTTTCAACATTCATTTCTTTTCCTTCGGCATCAAAAGCCTTGAACTCCGAAACGAAGCGACCGAAATTCAAGATCTCATAAGTGCCAGGTACAATTTTCGGAAGACGGTAGATGGCTTCATCGCTTTTGATTTCGGGCACACTGAGTTCAACAAGAAGTTTGTCTTTAAAGCATTTCGTAAGGTCGATTGAAAATTGGTAACCGTTCCCGGCGGCAAGAGGAAAAGAAAAGATCAGAATGGGCAGGAGTGATGCTAAAAAGGTTCTCATTTCAAAAAATATTTTTTAAAGCTATAAAAAATAAGGGAATGGCTGCTACGGTACCATTCCCTTTTTGAAAAACCCTAACACATAAAAGAGTTTTGGAATTATTCCTGGCTAATTTACGTCGGTTCTATTAGTTTGTTTGAATTACTACACGAATGGTAAAATTCAATTTCTAACGGGAAATCAACTATTCTCGTGTACAACGATCTTCTCGATTACATCACCGCCACGGATCTGCTCGATCACGTCCAAGCCTTCCACCACTTTGCCGAAACAAGTGTGTTTTCTGTCGAGATGAGCGGTCTGTGCCCTGCTTATTACGACGAAGAACTGTGACCCACCGGTATCTTTACCCGCGTGCGCCATCGACAAAACACCTTTGTCGTGAAACTGATTGTCACCATCCAATTCGCATTTGATGTTGTATCCCGGGCCACCGGCACCAGAACCATTCGGACAACCACCTTGTATCACAAATCCAGGGATCACGCGGTGAAACGTCAGCCCATCATAAAATCCTTTTTTTGCTAGGTCCGTAAAATTCTTCACGGTTCCAGGAGCATCCTTTTCATAGAACTCCACTTTCATTGTCCCTTTTGCGGTAACTATTTCTGCTGTTTTCATATCCTTAATCTTTTCAATTGTTAATTTATGTTACAAATATAACATTCTCCTCTGGAATGCTATAATAATAGCGGGCACTGCTTTTTAATCTTGATGGGTTCGGTTATCTTTGCCGCAATTCATGAGAACAAAAACCTTTTTTGCCATCCTAATCCCTGCGAGCGCATTGTTTTATGCAGCCTGCAGTTCAACAGTCGCTCCAATCGCCAAAGCTGAACCCTCAACGAAAGAGGAATTGGGAGAACTCCTCTTCTCGGATCCCATCCTTTCTCAGGGCAACCAGATCAGCTGTGCTTCCTGCCATTTGCCGGATCATGCCTTCGCGGATACAGTGAGGCTGAGCAAAGGCGTGGACGGGAAATTAGGAGTCCGCAACACGCCGAGCGCAATGAACCTGAGCGCACGCAATTCCTTCTTTCACGACGGCAGATCGGCATCTCTGGAAGAACAAGCCGGAGGGCCAATGGAAAATCCAGTCGAAATGAACTTGCCAATCGCTGAGACGATAAAAAAACTGAATGCAGATAAAAATTACAAAGCCTATTTCAAAAAGATTTACAACGAAAATCCCTCTCGAGAAAATCTGATGGATGCTATAGCTTCTTTTGAAAGAACGCTGGAGACTAGCGATACACCTTTTGACCGTTTCATGAAAAAGGATGAGGCGGCCATGAGTGATGCTTCAAAACGCGGACAAAAAATCTTCAATGAAAAAGGGAAATGTTTCGACTGTCATTTCGGTCCTGATTTTACGGGAGACCAATTCCGCAACATTGGACTTTACAATGGAAAAGAGCTGACTGACAAAGGCAGATTTGAGGTAACGAAAGACAGTGCCGACCTCGGAAAATTTAAAGTGCCTGGATTGCGGAATGTGTCTGTTACTGGGCCTTACATGCACAATGGCATGTTCAAAACACTTGCCGAAGTGATCGACTATTATAACACGCCCGCTGATTTCGTAACAGGAAGTATCAATTCCGATTCGCTGCTGCTAAAACCACTGGGCTTATCTGGAGCAGAGAAGTCGGACCTACTCGAATTCCTGAATGCCTTGACAGATGATCGTTTCAGGATCAACTCGAAACTCGGAAGTTCCTTTTCAACAAAAAAATAATTTGCTTAACATTAATTAACACTTGCATAATTCAAAAAAATGCACATATTTGTAATCCCGAAAGCTGTCGGATCTTAAAAAACAAGTGGATACTGATATTTCCAATTTTACTGATTTGCAACACACTCTCCGGACGTGATCCTCACATAATCTTATATGATAGATCATTACCTTAAACGGCCTTCGGATTGGTAATTTTTTATTATATGAAAAGAATTTTCTTAACACCGTTTATATTCTTCCTGTTTGTTTCCTATTCTACTTTGTCCGCACAAACAGCCTCCGCGAAACATACAGCCAACAAAATAGCTACCGACACCATTCCGGTATTGGAAGAGGAAGAAGAATTGATGGACTACAATGATTCGCTGATCTCCTTTCCCGCCTATGATCTTTATTGCGGATGGGATACCACCAACATTCACACGACCAAAGCGAGTTTGAAGCAGTTGAATGACAGCATCATGCAGCTTTCCTTATTTGGAGAGAACAGTTGCGGCTACGTTCACCCTTTTTCAGGGAAAGTCACCTCTAAATTCGGTCCCCGCAAAAAGCGCTATCACTATGGCGTTGACATTGACCTAGAAACAGGAGATGCGGTCAACTCTGCTTTTGACGGAAAAGTGCGTATTGCCAAAAAAAGCAAGAGTTACGGCAACGTGATTGTTGTGCGTCATGCCAATGGACTGGAAACATATTACGCCCACCTTTCAAAAATAAACGTAGTAGTGGGGCAGGAAATATTTGCCGGAGACGTGATCGGCCTTGGAGGCAACAGCGGGCGCTCCAGAGGAAGTCATTTGCACTTCGAGATTCGTTATTTGGGACATCCGATCAATCCGACCGAGATCATTTCTTTTGATGATGAGAAGTTACTTTGTAATACACTTTGTCTTGACAACACCACTTTCGATTATATTTCCGAAGCGAAAAAAGCCGCTGCAAAAACCTATGCTAGTTCAAAAGGCAAGAACATGCACGTTGTAAAAAAAGGAGATACATTGTCGGGAATAGCTAGAAAATATGGGACCACAACAAAAGTGCTTTGCAAGAAGAATGGGATCAAAGCCACCAGCACTCTGAGACTGGGGCAAAAGATCAGGCTATAAATTAGTAACCTGTTTCTTTCCAGAGGTAAGATCTTGTATAAGAATTATAGTAGGCCATCTTTGAATTCTTTTCAAACCTGAATACATTCTTTTTCACTTTACTGATTTCATCAAGCTCACAAGGAATGATCAATTTCCCTGACAGATCCACCAGTCCAAACTTCTCTTCAAGGCTCACCACAAACAAGCCGTTTTCAGAATCAGTCATTTGATCTGAAGCTTCGTATAAAAAATCAACCAGCACTTTTCCGGATTTATTTATGAATCCGATGTTGTCGTTTTTCTCAACGGCGGCAACACAGTCCTTAAATTCTTTCACCGATTGATAGATGTATGGAATTTGAAGTTTTAATTTTTCATCGATGAAGCCCCATTTATCTTTTTTCATCACAGCCGAAAGCCCTTCATTGAAAGGCTCGATTCTGTCAAAATCTTTAGCTGTAACGTACTTTCCGATCTTGTCTATTAATCCTTGTTTTCCGTTTTTGTCTGCAACCGCAGTTCCATTTTTGAACTCCAGCGGCAACCTGGTATTTCCACTGTAATCGTATTCAACGGGAATGATGATTTTCCCGTTCGCATCAGCGAAACCATATTTCTGATCTTTCATTACCATTCGCATGCCTTCTTTCAGATCGCCGATTTGATCAAATTCACAAGGAAGGATAGATTCCCCATTTTGGTTGATGATTCCTAATTTTTTCAATGACTTTACTTTCGCACTTCCGTCCTTAAAATTATCAACCCAATCGAATTTAAATGCGATCAGAATCTGTCCGCCATGATCTATGTAACCAGATTGTCCGCCCAATTCCACAGCTGCTCTTCCCTCTCTAAAATCAGCAGCACGCGAATAAATTACAGGAATCTGCAAGGCGCCCAGCTCATTAACATAACCAAATTTATTTCCCGCACTCACCCAAGCCAATCCTTCCGAAAACTCTCCTATGTCGTCATACTCAAAAGGCACGATGAGTTTCCCCAATTTGTTGATCAGTCCCGCTTTCCCGTTTTGTTTCACTACTGCAAATCCATGGTGGAACGCTTCCACCTCTTCATATTGAAAAGGAATGATCAGCTTACCGGATTTATCAACGAAGCCGGCCTTATCATTTAGTCCACATTCTGTCAGTCCTTCTGAAAAATTTTCCACCCATTCATAAATGCATGGAATCAACACGTGCCCTAATGTATCTGCAAATCCCCACTTCAAATTCTCTCTTACTGGCAGCAATAGTTTTGAAGAAAGTTCAATGTCAAGTTCAAGCTGTTCTATGAATGGAAAATCGGGATAGGTATCGCGGAACAACTGCAAAGTTTTAGTATCGTATCCGGCGGTGAAGAGCGAATACATGGTCAACCAGGCTGTCTCCACATTGTGGTTTGATGGAAAAGTGCGGATGAAATCGTAATAATCGGTAACGATGTTGTGTTTAATTGACAATGCATAAATTTTATTTTCGGCTTCACTCACAAAGGGACTGTTCGGATTGCTTGCGATGAATTTTTCGAATTCTTCAATGGTATTGTTCTTGGTCGAAGATTGAAACATTGTCAGGTAATAGCGTGCCTCAGCTTCCTCTAGGTCTAACGCAAAAGGATATTTCTCGATAAATTCCTTGTATGCTGTATATGTATCTTCCTTTTTTGCCTCGAGGAAAGCCATGCTGTTTCGCAGCAAAGTCGCATCGAAACATTCAGGTGCAGTGATGTACATCGAAATGAATTTATCTAACGCAACGATTGAGCGCTGGGTTTTGTAAAATTCAAATGCTTTTTGATGAATGCTGTTCTTCAATGAATCGATGGACCGAGCGGTTACTCCGAATGGCAGGCACGCCAGCCGTCTTTTACCGGAAAGATTTTGGAAATTTGTTTCTGAAAGGATGATGTAGCGGTAAGCACTGTCGATGTTAGAAAAGGGATTGTCGTTCCTGAAATATATGACGCTCAATCCGAAAGCTGCGGGAGCTGTTTCCTTCTTCAGGGATTTTTCAAACTGGCGTTTGGCCTCAAAGTAATTATAGATTTTCAGTGCTTCATACCCTTTTGATAATTTCCCTCCGAAAACAGGGATTAAAAAAAACATAAACACTACAATCGCACCCGTTTTAAGCCTGTTCATCCTTTGAAAACTATTTGTACAAAATTAATCGAAAAAAGACAGTAAATTATTTTTTCTTTTTGGCGCCGAAGCCATTTTATAATAGTATTTTTACAGCCTCATTTACTTGATAAAGAAACTATGTTTTCGCGCGGACAATTAATTTTTTCACTAGTATTTTTCATTCTGTTTGTGGTTGGAATTGTCTGGGCATACACAAAAGACAAAGCCGGAAACAAAGCTTTCTTCAAAGGCAGCTACAAAGTGCTGATTTTTGCCCTTTTTGTTTTTTTTGCGCTTTATGGTCTGGTTAAACTGAAGCATTTGATGATCGACTAAGCCTGCGCTAACACAACAAAGCGCTGACTATCAGTTCATTGCCTTTCTGTTTGACTGTCTTTTGAAATTTATTTTAAGAAAAACTTGTAAATGTTTTCGATAAATTATATATATTTGTAGACGAATTCACTATCATTAAACATTAAAATGAAAAACATACTCCTTTTATCATCACTATCTTTAATTTCTTTCAGCAGTGCCTTTGCAGGGATCATTGTAGTGGAGGGGAAATATCAGGACAAGAACCTTTATGTTCAAAACGGATACGCTGGAAACGGTGTCGGATTCTGCACTTATGAAGTTACAATAAACGGTAAAACTTCAACAGACGAGGTGAATTCTTCTGCATTTGAAATTGATTTTCCTGCATTCTCCATCAGACCCGGAACGCCTGTTGTAGTGGAGATTCGCCACAAAGACGATTGCAGTCCGAAAGTCCTGAACCCAGAAGCATTAAAACCAAAAGCAACATTCGAAGTAATCAACATCAACATCGATAAGAACGGAATTTTGAATTGGTCGACAAAAAATGAGATGGGAGAACTTCCGTATATCGTTGAACAATTCCGATGGAACAAATGGATCCCTGTAGGAGAAGTGAAAGGTCAAGGACAAATGGATAAAAATGCCTATTCATTCCAAACTACTTCTCATTCTGGAGAGAACAAATTCCGCGTAAAGCAGATCGGTTACGGTGATCTTTCGAAATCCTCTACCAATGTAACCTACGTATCAGCTTCAGGACAGCCGACCTACACCATGGGTAAATCAGGCACTGACATTGAGTTCTCGGCAGAGACTATGTATGAAGTGTTTGATGAATATGGAAACGTGATCAAACGCGGATTTGGAAACAAACTCGACATTGCCAATCTATTAAAAGGAAGTTATTACTTGTGTTATGACAATATCATGACCGACTTCGTTAAGAAGAAGTAATCTCAATTTTAGCCACTACAGCGTTCAGTTCGCTGATCATCATTGCGGTAGCGCCCCAAACAGTTAAACCCTCTATTTCATAATAGGGGGTTTTTACTTTGAATCCAGCGCTTTGAAGAATCTCCTTTTCTTTTCTGATTGCCCTGTCATTCAACTTTAGAAGGTCCGCAGCAATCACCTGAGCCACCTCTTTTGTATCGATGATCAGTTGCGGCTTTATGGGAAGTATGCCAATGAATGGCGTTACGAGAAAGTTACTGGGAGTGATGTAAACATCGGTCAGGCAACCCAAAACACGCACCTCTTCTGGTTTCACGCCGATCTCTTCCCAGGTTTCCCGCAGAGCCGTTTGCATCAAATCCGAGTCCCCTAAATCCACTTGTCCCCCAGGAAAAGCTATCTGTCCGCTGTGCACACCTTCGTACTTTCCCCGCTGAATGAGCAGTGTATGGATTGAATCCCCTTCAGGATATAGTAATATCATTACGGCGCTGAGCTTGGGAATTAAATTTCCTGCAGGGATCTCCGTCAGACGCTTGCGGGTGATGGGGGCCATCGAGAACTGAGCGTCCTCTCCGGGTAATTCCATATTTAAACGGCATTCCAGCTGTTCTACGAAGCTTCGAAACATTATTCTGATGAAGTATTTTACACAAATATCCAAAAAATTATCCGCCGGAGCGAATCTAATCCGAAACAAAATTATTCCGCAGAGCGTACTAACAAGTAACTCTAAACTCTAAACCGATGAACTCAGAACAATTACAAGAAGTAGTTCAGTGGCTAAACCAGCAAATACTGCACGTCAACGATGTTATTAATGAAGCACACCGTACCAGCAATTTGGGAAGAGAAACACAATATGAAGGAATGAGAGATGCTTTTATGAGATGTCTTAATAAACTCAACAACAATAAAGTTCAGTAGTGCTCTTTTCTTTATTGAACAATACAAATTACCTGCCCGGGTTTAAGTCTGACTTTTCCTGTCAGCCCATTCATTTGTTTGATCGACCCGGTAGTGGTTGCGTACCGTTTCGCTAATTCAAAAACGGTGTCCCCTTTTTCTACGATATGTGATTTTTCCCCGGTAGGGAAAGCTGCAAGCCCCCATTTTGTTTTCTTGATCGTAATTTCACTGCACATCAATTTCTGATCCTTGAAAGAGATGATGTATTTTGGATTGATTGGAACACCCTTAAAACGGACTTCAAAATGTAAATGCGATCCTGTGGAATGTCCGGTACTTCCACCCAATCCGACTACCTGACCGGCAATGATCACCTGTCCAGGCTTCACTTTCAACTTGGAAAGATGTGCGTAAACCGTTTCCAATCCGTTGTAATGCCTTACGATCACAACGTTTCCAAAACCGCCGTTGCGCTTTGCGATCCTCACCATGCCGTCGAATGCTGCACAAACTTTATCCCCTTTATTCAAATCAATGTCGATCCCATTATGCTGTGCGCTGTCTCTCCATCCAAATCCGGAAGTAACCGGTCCATCAAAAGGATGGAAATAGTCTCCGCGCTCACCACCATTCAGCAGAAGCGTAACAGAAGTATCACCTTTCATTTTCAGCATGTCTTTCTCAGGAAATAAATTATTGATTTCCCAGCTGGAATAAAGGTCCGATGAAGGAAACAGGCTACTAGGGACTATTTTGACCTCGTTACGGTTGTCTTCCTCATTAAAATTTGCTATCGCCTTGTTGATCTCATTCATTAAATCGCGTGGGATAGTGTCCATCTCAAACAGGAAGTCCACCAATGAACTTAATTGGTCCCGGTTCATGGTTTGAATCAGGCTCTTCGGTTTGGAAGAGGTGCTGGTGCTGTCGTCTGGACCGCCCAGGCGGTTGACTGCAGTCGCGTTTCCGCAAAAGCAACAGAACATTCCGGCCAGCAGAATAGTCCTTATCCGAGAGAAAAAATATGTTTTTGTTGTGTCCATTTAGCCCTACCACAGGTTTTGGGAAAGCTAAATTAGCCATTTTGAGCTAAAAAGCAAATCCCTGAGCATATTGTACGCAGGACACTCCTTTTGGTTGGATGAGAAAGTGATTAATTTGTCTTGCCAGGATATACTTTCAGGGCTTTCTCCAAACAGGTCATCGCGTTTTTTAAGTCTTCTTTGTTTAATACATAAGCCAGACGAACCTCGTTTGTTCCGGCTCCCGGCGTGGAATAGAAACCCGTGGCCGGTGCCAGCATCACCGTTTGTCCTTCATGTTCAAACGACTCCAATAGCCATTGACAGAACTTATCTGCATTGTCGATCGGCAAACGCGCTATGCAATAGAAAGCTCCGCTGGGTTTCGGGCAAAATACTCCGTCCATTTTGTTAAGCGCTTCGATCACAAAATCCCTGCGCGAGACATATTCCTTCTGAACTTTGTCAAAATATTCCTTGGGTGTATTCAAAGCGGCCTCCGCTCCGATTTGTCCAAATGTAGGTGGACTCAATCTTGCTTGAGCAAACTTCATTGCAGTTGCCATAATCTCTTTGTTCTTGGAGATCAGTGCTCCGATTCTTGCGCCGCAAGCGCTGTATCGTTTAGAAATGGAATCCAATAAGATCACGTTGTTATCAATTCCAGTTAAATGCATCACAGAAACGTATTCTTTGCCGTCGTAACAGAATTCACGATACACCTCATCACTGAGAAAGAACAGATCGTATTTCAAAACCAATTGTTTCAACGACTCGAGTTCTTCACGGGAATACAAATAGCCGGTCGGATTTCCTGGGTTACAGATCATAATCCCTTTTGTTTTGGGAGTGATCAGTTTCTCAAATTCCGAAATGGGTGGCAATGCAAAACCTGTTTCTATGAATGATTTCACGGGAACTACTTTTACATTTGCTGCACAGGAAAACCCATTGTAGTTGGCATAAAAAGGCTCAGGAATGATGATCTCGTCGCCATCATTGAAGCAAGTCATCATCGCGATGGAGATCGCTTCTGATCCGCCGGTGGTAATGATGATGTCGTTCTGATCAATCTTGATGTTGAACGTTTCGTAGTAGCCGGCTAATTTTTTTCTGTAAGATTCTATTCCCGCAGAGTGCGAATACTCCAGCACTTTGATGTCTGCATTTTTAATCGCATTCAACATCACTTCCGGAGTTTCAATGTCTGGTTGACCGATGTTCAGGTGGTATATTTTACGTCCTTGTTTTTTTGCTGCTTCAGCAAATGGAACGAGCTTGCGGATGGGTGAAGAAGGCATGGAATTACCTTTTGAAGAAACCTTTGGCATTTTCTTTAGTTTAGGGTACTAATTTACTAATACTAATTAAATGGAGAATACTTTTTATTTTTTCTTGGGTTGGAGGACAACACCTTTAAACCTTAATTCGGTGGGAGAATTCACGGCGTTGGAAACAACCTTGACTATCCGGTCCTGCCGGTCGTACTTCTGATGGGTGTCAAAAGTCACTTTGATATTGTAGCTTTCGCCGGGCGCGATGGGCATTTCTACTTTCTCCATGACCGTGCAGCCGCATTCCACATCATAGCTGGAAATGACCAGGGGAAGTTTCCCTGTATTCTTGATCATGTAGGAGAGTTTAACGGTATCGCCTTCGTGCACAAAGCCGAAATTCTGCTTGGGGTCTCTGACCTTTATTTCCTGCGAAAAGCTGTTTGCTGCATTCACTGTAATAAAAAGCAACAGTATAGTTTTGATTAAATTCATAATTAAAGATAGAAATTATTTGGGCGCCAGCACCTCACCTTTTACCTTCAAAGTGAGAGTGGGTCTCTCCACATCATTGGAATAAACCGTAATGGTTTTTTCAAATTTACCAACTCTTTTTGTATCGTAATGGGCTCTGATCACTCCTGACTTACCCGGCCCAATGGGTTCCTTCGGTCCGCTTGCTACCAAACAGCCGCAGGAAGATTTTACATCCGACACGATAAGCAGTTCTTTTCCGACATTTTTAAATTTGAATTCTTTGGTCCCGTCAGCATCTTGGTGGATGGTTCCATAATCAGCCACTTCGGATTCAAAATGGATTTTGGCTCCGCTAGGATTTGGCAGTACAGACTGTTGAGCAGAAGCGTCAAACATCAAGACTGTGGCGAAAAGCAGAAGAACTAACTTTTTCATGTTAAGGAAGATTGATTCCCTAAAATGAATACAAAAATCAAGCCCTTTCGACATCACATCGAAAGGGCTTGAAATAGATACTAATAAACAAAACAAATTAGTGTTTTTGCTCAGCCGGTGCTGTTGTGGCCGGAGCTGGTGCAGGAGTAGGATCTGGTTTAACAACTCCTTTGATCTTGATCTGCTTTGAAGGGGTATCAGCATTGGAAGTTAAAGTAACTGTTTTTTCAAACTGACCTACTCTGTCGGTTGCATAGTGAACTTTGATAACTGCAGAAGCACCTGGTTTGATTGGTTCTTTTGGCCAAACCGGAGTTGTACATCCGCATGAACCCACTGCATTTGAAATGATCAATGGCTCTTTACCCACGTTGACAAATTTGAATTCACGGTCTCCGTTCGCATTGTGTTCGATGGTTCCGTAATCCATTACTTCTGTTTCAAATTTGAATTTAGGAGCATTTGGATTTACCGGATTTGGAGTTACAGCTTCTTGTGCATTCGCACCCACCGCAACACATAGCATTAAGCCAATTGATAGGATAACTTTTTTCATTGTTTGTGATTTTTGAGATTAATTATTTAGTTTATTGATTTTTAATGTTTTTCCAGAGGAGTTGCTCCATCGTCTTTCTTTCCATTGGAAGGAAATGCTTCTTCTAGGGCGGCTGGCTCCACTTTACCTTTGATGGTCAAAGTCTTAGACGGTGTTTTTGCGTTCGAAGTAACGGTCACTGTCTTATTGAAATTTCCGGCACGTTTTGTATCGTAAGTCACCTTGATCACTTGAATCTCCCCTGGTTTAATGGGCATGTTCTTTGGATAGGTCGGAACGGTACAGCCGCAGGAACCTTTTGCATCTGAAATGATTAAGGGTTCTTTTCCGGTATTCTTGAATTTAAACTCAAAGGTTCCGTTTCCTGCATATTCCAGATTCCCGAAATCATGGGTTTCTGTGTCGAAAGTGATCTCAGCCAGACTGGTCGGCGCAGCAGGAGTTGTTGTTTTTTCCTGTGCTGAAGCAGTAATAACGGTCAACAAAAGGGTTCCAAGTGTAAATGCTAATTTTTTCATTGTAATTAAAATTTAGTCGTTTCAGGGCTTAAATTTCTTGTCTGAATAACAGCCAAAACCGTGCCATAATCAAAAAAGAAAGGAAAATTAATTTTTAGTAGATTTGCCTACATTTTTAGCAGAACGAAGTAAGCAAATAAATATGGAAATTCCTAAAACATACGACCCAAAAATAACCGAAGACAAGTGGTATGCCCATTGGCTGAAGCATAAATTCTTCCGCTCGACTCCTGATGAGCGGGAACCTTATACCATAGTGATCCCACCACCCAATGTTACCGGAGTGTTGCACATGGGACACATGTTGAATAATACCATTCAGGACGTGTTGATTCGCAGGGCCCGCATGCAAGGAAAAAATGCTTGCTGGGTGCCGGGAACCGACCACGCATCCATCGCCACTGAAGCGAAAGTAGTGGCCTTGCTGGCTGAAAAAGGCATCAAGAAAACCGACCTGAGCAGAGATGAGTTCCTCAAGCACGCCTGGGAATGGAAAGACAAATATGGCGGCATCATCTTGAAGCAGTTGGAGAAACTAGGAGCATCCTGTGATTGGGACCGAACGCGGTTCACAATGGAAGAGGATCTCAGCGAAGCAGTTGTCGATGTTTTCATCGACCTTTATAATAAAGGGCAGATCTATCGCGGAGTAAGAATGGTGAACTGGGATCCTCAGGGATTGACGGCAGTCTCAGATGAAGAAGTCATCCATAAAGAAGTGAATTCGAAATTGTATTATGTAAAATATAAGATCGAGGGTGCCGATGAATGGCTAACGGTAGCGACTACACGACCTGAAACCATATTGGGCGATACGGCGGTTTGTGTTCACCCCGACGACGAACGTTACAAACACTTAAAAGGAAAACGCGTGATCGTACCGATCGTTAATCGCTCGGTTCCTATCATCTACGATACGTACATTGATCTTGAATTCGGAACAGGCGCCTTGAAAGTAACGCCGGCTCACGACATCAACGATTACAACTTAGGAGTGAAACACAAGCTGGAAGTAATCGACACAATCGCGGCTGACGGAAAGATGAGTGCAGCTGCTCAGTTCTATGTGGGTGAAGACAGATTCACCGTCCGCAAAAAGATTGCAAAGGATCTGGAAGAAATGGGGCAGATCCTGAAGATAGAAGACATCAAGAACAAGGTAGGATATAGCGAACGCACCAATGCAGTGATTGAGCCCCGTTTGTCGCTGCAGTGGTTTCTGAAAATGGATAAAATTTCGAAACCCGCTTTAGAAAATGTTTTGAACGGAGAGATCAAACTCATTCCGGATAAGTTTGTGAATACCTACAAACATTGGATGGAAAATGTGCACGATTGGTGCATATCCCGTCAATTGTGGTGGGGACAACAAATCCCGGCTTGGTATGACGACAAAGGGAATACAGTTGTGTGCAAGACAAAAGAAGAGGCACTTGCAAAATTAAAAGAGAAAAATCCGGGCGTAACGGCTGCAGCGATAAAACAGGATGAAGACGTATTGGATACATGGTTCTCTTCCTGGCTTTGGCCGATCAGCGTGTTTGACGGATTCAAAAATCCGGACGGCAAAGACATTAACTATTATTATCCGACCAATGATCTGGTAACTGCCCCCGAAATTTTATTCTTCTGGGTAGCGAGAATGATTATCGCGGGATATGAATACAGAGGCAAAAAACCTTTCACGAATGTTTATTTAACCGGAATCGTTCGCGACAAGCAAGGAAGAAAAATGAGCAAATCGCTCGGAAACTCCCCTGACCCGATAGAGTTGATCGAAAAGTATGGAGCGGATGGAGTACGCGTTGGGATGTTGCTTTGTTCTCCTGCAGGAAACGATCTACCGTTTGACGACAGCATGTGTGAGCAAGGAAGAAACTTTTCGAATAAAGTTTGGAACGCTTTCAGGCTGATCAATGGCTTCGAGCTCAGCCCCACTTCTTCAGGAGAGGGTAGCAATAGTTCCTCCGTAAATAAGATTGCTATAGAATGGTTCGACGCCAAATTCAACGAGCAGGTAGAGATCATCAATGATCTGTACTCTAAATACCGGATGAGTGAAGCATTGATGACTACTTATAAATTGGTATGGGATGATTTCTGTGCCTGGTATTTAGAAATGATCAAACCGGAATTTGTGGATGGTAAAGCATTACCGATTGACAAAGCCACTTACGATGCGACGATTGTTTTCCTAGAAAAAATCTTAAAAGTATTGCATCCTTTTATGCCTTTTATCACGGAAGAGATTTGGCATTTAATCAAGGAACGCCCCGAAAAGGATTGCATCATTGTCGCAGAATGGCCGAAAACAAAATCCGAAAACGCTGAGATTCTTAATCACTTTGAAGTTGTGATGGAAGTCATCACCAACATACGCAATATCCGGAAGCAGAAAAACATTTCTCCGAAGGAAAAACTTCAGGTATTTGAAAAAGTGAATCAAGGAGAGATCATCAAAACGTATGATCCGCTGATCATAAAACTTTGCAACCTGAGCAGTTTCGACTACGTAACCGCAAAAGTGGACGGAGCCTCTTCCTTTGTCTTGAAGCACGCCGAATATTACGTTCCGCTGTCACAGAACATAGATGTCGCGGTCGAAAAAGAACGCTTGGCAAAAGACCTGGATTACAACAAAGGATTTTTGAAATCCGTGCAAGCGAAATTGGCAAACGAAAAATTCGTAGCCAACGCCAAACCGGAAATGGTAGCAAACGAGAAGAAAAAACCGGCAGATGCCGAGTCGAAAATAAAAGCCATTGAAGAACAAT
>JBKJQG010000344.1:0-16398 GCA_046594925.1 Bacteroidia bacterium | reverse complement strand
TCGCTGATCTCATAGGTTTTGGAGAGCAGCTTCCCCATAGCAAAATTGAGGTTCAATTCGTCCGCAGAGATAAAAAGGCTGTCACTTTGATATTCATAAATCTTCAGTCCGCTGAGGCTGACATAGCCTGTAAACGGGTTGGCATAACAACGATCAATGGTGATCTGTCGCCCGGTGTACTTTTCATCGTATTTCTGAACCAGATACTTGACGATTGGAGAAAAGAACAAGATGACGATCACCACAAATGCAGTGACAGTCCCCGCTAAAATGAGGAAAAAATTTCTAAGCTTGTGTTTGCGCATATCGCCAACAAATGAATTTTATTTGCCGTCTTTGCCAGTGTAGATCAAAGCGATCCCGCCAACCAAAAGGATTCCGCCCAAAATGGGAGACCATTGTACAGGATGACTTCTTTCCTGGTTGATCTCAATCGGACCGATGTCAACAACCTTTTCCTTAGTAAAATAAGTGAAACCGGTGTAGATCATCATAAGTACCCCAACCAGGGCAAGGATGATTCCAAGTGTTCTTTTCATGGGAATTTGTATTTAGTTTAATGTTTCTTCAATTCAAAAACAGCTATCTCTGCATGATTTATGCAAAGATAGCTGTAAAGAGTTCATGGCAACTATTTTTTTACAATAACCAGATATTTGGAAGCGCTCCAGAACTTCTCTGGATCGATAATGATGATGTTTTTCACCATGTCTTCGTCCTTTGCGTCGGTATCCAGTTTATAGGAATCGCTAGGGTGAGTCGTGACAATCTTCACGTCATCACCGTTGACAGGAATAGTACTCATTTTCGTATAATCGATCTGAGTGAATTTACTCTTATCAACGTCTTCGTTCAATTTGGAGATCTTACCGATACCCAGCAAACCACCTTCGCGGTCGATGATCTTAGAACCTTGTAGTTCCTTTGATTTTCCGATCACATAAAAAGCAGTGTGCAAAGCAGCGGTTTGCAGATCATTCGCTACCGTCAATGAACCTACATTGGACTGCAATTCTGCAATTTCCCCGTTCAACAAATTGAGTTGTTCGTTCAGGTTGGCAAGCTCTTGTTCTTTGTCCTCCAATTGCCCGTTCATCATCGCAATTGTTTTCTCCAATTGAGCATTTTTGTATCCGGCACCTTTCAGCTTTTTATTCAATTCACCGATCATCAAATAATTCTCATTCATCAAAGAATTGATTGCCGCGATCTCCTTGTTAATGCGTTCTCTTTTGCTCTTTTGAAGCTCAACACTCTTTCCGGAGTTCTCGATAATGATGTTCTGCTTGATGGTGATCGAATCTAAATTACGTTCCACATCATTGAAATAGGTAACAAAATCGGAAATGGAATTTTCACGGGTCAATACATAGGCCCTTAACGAATCTACTTCATGTTTTGACTTATCAAGCGCTGCTCTTGAACGATCGATCTCATCCTGGTTGCAACCCGTCATCAGAAGGGCTGCGGTTGCAATAATTAAATAATTTTTCATGCTATTTTTTTGGGGTTATTGATTAGTTTACGTGGGATTGCTTAGAATTTGGACTCCTTTGAATCCGACATCTCTCTTTTGTCGGAAATCGCATCTCGCAGCGATTTGATCTTATCATGATCTGCTTTGATGACCGCATATTGCTTATTGATCATTTGAGAAATGTTCCATGGAAGGTTCTCGTTTTTCAAGGCATCTTCATAATTCTTAACGGCAACGTCTTCCCCGAATTCACAAGAATTCAAGATGGCTTTGCGGTCCTTATTTGTCAAGGCCGCTTTTATGTCCATCCATGCTCTGTATAGCTTTCCGGTGGTGCGGGTTCCAGTGACTGGAATACCTTCCAATTTTTCGATCTCAACAGTAAGTTCTAATTTAAAGTTATGACTGGCTGCAGAAAATTCTGAAAACAAAACTTTCAAGTCCATTTCATTTGTCTCATCCGATGCATGCTTATATCCTTCAATTCTATCATTGTTGATCTCCAGAAGGTTGTTCAATTCGTCGATTGTTTTTTGATTTTTGATTACCGTTTCCATGATTTGATTTTAGATTTATTAATATTTTTGTTAGATTACTTTCCTTTTCTTTTTACAGCTACCATTGTGTCGCCATCTTCTTCTTCATCGTATGCTGCCTCTTCGTTCACAAAGGATTCTGCAATGTCAGTCAATTTTTCATCAGCTCCTCTTTCTTCAGCCAAGGTTTCCTGCAACAAAGCAACGGCATTGTCCTCACCTAATGTTTTCGCAAATGCGCTGAGTGTACCGTAAGTAGCAATCTCATAGTGCTCCACTTTCTGTCCCGCCAAAATGATTCCGGCATCGCGTACCACACCTTTGGGTGTGTCTGACATGATCTCTTCCGCTTCCTTGATCAATCCCGTAATGGCCTCACATTTTTTTGCCACAGCCTTCTCACCTAACGAAGCAAACACTTCTTCCAATCTCGTTACTTGTTCTTTTGTTTCTTCAAGATGACCGGAAAGTGCTTCTATCAACTCTTCTGAACTCGCATTCTTAATCATCTTAGGAATGGCTTTTGTTAAAGCTTTTTCAGCCCAATAGATATCCTTTAACTCATCTACAAAAAGCTTCCTCAGTCCCTCGGATACGCCAGCTCCTGATTGTTTTTCTTTTTCTTTTCCTGTGGTTTTTTTTACGAGTTTTTCTCCTTTTTTCATAATTATTTGGTTTTAGATGGTTTTATATTAATTAGGGGTATTTTGAATGCATTTACTTTTTGCCAGATCGCGAGATTAGAAAAACAACTCCTACCACGACGGCAATGACCAAAAATATCCCGACTCCCATTCCAGCTTTAAATATGCCGGCAATGGCACTGCAGGACGTAAAAAGTAGCGCTACCAATAAGAGTATCAACAAAATTTTATATGAGTTCATGAGTTCTAATTTAAAATTCGAACAAATTTACCTCGGGATCGATAACGGTCCTGTGCATTTTCGGTAAAGAAGGTTTTTTGATGGCCGAAATTTTAACTACCATCCATACCCGTGAAGATGGACTGTATTCGGATTGAAAGTCGGACGAATACTCAGCACTGGAATGGTTGAATGATTGACCATTTGCTGACAGAAAGGGCCCATAAAGTATTCGGAGATTCTCGTTCGGTCGAGGTCAGCCATCACGACGATCAAATCAACTTTCGTTTTTTTTGCATATTTCAGCACATCCTCAGCGAGATATTCGGAAGTCACGACTTTTATCTTACAAGAAAGATCGTGGCTTTTAACGATGTCCATAATCTGCTCGGCTTCTTTCACCAGTTTATTGAATTGAGGTAGATCATTTTCAGTCTCTACGCCCAACACGCTAATCTTGGCATCGTTGATTTGCGCCATTTTAATGGCATAATCTACTTTCTCTCTGGAATGCGGCCGGTCACGGAACGGCACCAAAATATTCTTAAAACCAATCTTTTCAGTATTTTGCTGTACTGAAAGCACCGGACACTCTGCTTCATTCACCACCCGAAAGGTATTGCTTCCTACGATAAACTCACGGAAGCCTTTCACACCGTGGGTTCCCATAATAATGATATCGGCCTTGATGTCTTTGGATGTTTCAATGATTTTTTCTTTCACCCACCCGATGGAAGTGATGAAGGTGATCGCAACATTTTCTCTCCTGTGAATGTTATCCACAAGCTTTAGCAAGTACTTCTTAGCATGCTTGACATTGTTCTTCTCATACGTTTCAAAACTGTATGCGAACGAGACGGGATAGTCCAGGGGTGTTACGTATGGCTGCATCGTCTCGATGACATTGAGCAAGGTAATACTTGCACCGGTATTTTTAGCCATGTGCACAGCTTGCGCGACTGCTTCCATTGAAGTTTCTGAAAAATCAACGGGGACGAGAATGTTTTTGATATTGAACATTTTATTATTTTTTGAAATAAAACAATACACCCGCAGCGATCACCAATAGGAATAAGGTTAGAATGAGCAACCAGTTGTCGGTCCTTTTTTTCAAGGGTCTCGGCTGCTTTTCAGGCTTATCCATGCCTAGGACATCTTTATCCTTCAATATCTCTGGTTGTTTGCGGTCCATTGTGAATGTCTATGAAATTACTTTGGCTTGTGGATAGCGGTAAAGCCAGCTTTTCAGTTTTTCGATATTGTATAGAGTGATCACTGTTTTATAGTCCAGCTGAACTTTTATTTTCTTTTTTTCGGATTTATTTTTCATGTGATTTAAAATTTTTGTGGTTATCTTAAATTGTCTGAACAAATGTATTCCGTGATAGAAATTATAAGCTGGATTTTCGGTAAAGCAGCATTTTAAGTAGCTGAAATGGTTTGCAAAATAGTTTTGGCCACTTCCGTATCCAACTACCTAGAGGCAGTATAATCAGTCTTAATCACTGCACCGATCTTGAGCAATAGTTCTTGATAGTCGATGGGCTTGGTAAAAAAACCGGATGCACCCATTTCCATTGCATTGCCGACAATCACTCCCTGATCAAGAGACGAAATAAAGATCACAGGAATCTTGTCCGAGTAAAATTCCTTGAGCTTGGTCAGAAAACCAAGCCCGGAAATATTCGGCATCATAATGTCACTGATGACCATGTCAATCTTATCGGTCTCAAGAATATGCAAAGCCTTGGCTGCACTTTCTGCCTTCAGCACTTCATAATTTTCAGCTTTCAATACGTGGCTCATCGAATTCAGGGTGAGCTCATCATCATCTACAATCAGTATTTTCATAATAATTAAGTTAATTTTATCTTAGGAAGGAAGAAAGACTTTTGTCTTATCCCTAATCGACCGTTTGCGCTCTTCTGACTCTTCCAACATTTCCACCGATCTGTCACGTTCAATAGAAAGTTCATATTCCTTTCCTTCGATGGTTTTGGAATCGTGCCAAAAGAACGTATAGCTTACGGACTGTCCGTGATCCAATTTGGCGGTCGGAAGATCCGCAAAGTGTACGCCCAGACCTGAATCCAGCGTATCGATCTCTTTGAAGGTGATCCAATTGTCGAATGACCATCTCACTCTTGCTGAAGCAAGACACTGGATGCGTAAAACTTTTCCTTTGGGGATAAATTTATATTGAGTTGCGAAATTCCAGATGACAACGTTTGACACCTTCTTTTCCACTACATATCGTTCCATGGTCTGATGTGGCATATCGAATATTTTCTTTGCCTTCAGAGAACGGCATAATTTGATGTATTCGGAATGTGCCCAAACCAAAGGACATGCTCCTCCAGTTGGTTTGCCTGTAAAAAGGTCCTTTTCAGGAATGTCTTCCGCATCCCAGATCTGTTCAGGAAATAGACCGCAGTCGTTAGCATAATTCTCCAGTGTTTTAAACAACTCTGTAGCATACTTGAAATTTCCGGCAGCTATCTCATAGTGGGCGCGTTCCCCTGTTAATAAGGGCCATGGCCTTCCGATTCCTGTTCCGTCAAATGGACCTCCGTCAACGTGTTCTCCATAGCCGTCACCGTTATATCGATACCAAACAGGACCTTTCGCATTATCGAATTTCAAGGTCGCATCTATTACTTTGATAGTATTCAGGATGCGAGGATCATCTGCTGCACGCAAACCGAAGCGGACTAGTGCCAATGCATCCGGGCTGACCATTTCGTTCGCTGGGCAAATGTTCTCTCCCTTCGGACGGTTAGAGATCGTTAGCAATTCCGTACCGCGGTTGTCAAAATCAAACTGCTCCTTGGCATTGATGCGCACATAATATCCTTCCACGCCCACAAACTGAGCCAGGTCAGAACCAGTTACATATGTCCAGCGTTCGATGTTGGAATTCCAGGCATCCGCAGTGTGTCTAAGGTATGAAGCAACCTGAGGTTCATTATTTTTATCGGCGTATTCAGCTGCTATTAGGAGTGCTGAAATTTCGACAGCTAGTGTAAATGTAGAATAGCCGGCATTTTCTTCCCAACGGTCTTGTGCAGTGATAGGCCCATTAATCACCAGAAAACTTGCTGCTTTTTTGATCATCGGCCAAAAATGTTTCAAATCACTTTCAGGTAATTTTATTTCCCGGTTCACCAGGTCCACGAGCATGATCGGTAGTGCTGTTTGGTCCATTTGAATTCCGCTCCAATATGGAGAACCATCCAGCCACATATTTTGGGTCCAATGTCCGTCTTCTTCCTGAGTGATCATCAAGTATGTTAATACCCTTCTGGCATCGTCAAACGCCTTAGCGGCCAAAAGCCCCCCGGCAGTTTGTACCATGTCTCTCGGCCACACCAGATGGTACCCTCCCAGATCATCGTCTCCGCGGTTATATCCCCAGGGAATTGAAAGACTTGCTATCAATGCTCCTGGATGGCGCTTGGATTCGTGCGACTTCAGCATCGATGCGCTGATCTTAAAATATTTTGGGTCCAGTGTTTTCTTTCCTTTGTCAAAAGAAAATAATTTTTTTTGCCATTCTTCCCATTCATTTATGAAGCGAGATTTGCAAGTTTCGAAACTTTCGAAAATGCTAGCTCTGGCTCTCTGTCCTGCTTCCTGAGGGTTTCTTCCAAAGCCCAGTGCAATCACAAAACTATTTCCTTTTGTTTCTTCCAAATCTACTTCTCCAATCAATGCCACATTTCCATTTTCAGCGCGCTCAAACTCCCAAGCCATTTCTTTATGAAGCATAAGATCCTGCCACCCATCGGATGTTCCGACAAATCCAGCCGATCCCTTTTTCCATGGCACCGAGCATACTAAAGCAAGAGAAACATCACCCCGCTGCGCAAACAACATGGGAAGGCCTTTGTAATCGCCTACCCAAGCTGTGTTGCAGGAACCAAAGTTACCCAGGTGCGGAGCAAGGAGCATAAATAATTTCAGGTCCTTTCTCTTCTTATTGGTGGGAAAGAACTGAATACGCTGAAGAACTGTATCGCGGCTAGGATCTGAGATAATCTCTTTTTCTATTCTATAGTGATGCTGATTACAGCTATTGGTGACATGATAACCCGGTATTCCTTCTGCAACGGTCTTGATGAGATGAGAAGTATGGGTCTTTTCTTCGGAAAAAAAATCTTTTCCGTCGGTAACAATCAGTCCCATATCTTTGGTACAGGCCTGATCTACCTGAGGATAATATATTTCATTCAAAATGCCTTGGTTGATGGAAAACCAAACTTTACTACTTGCGTTAAGCGCTGTTCCTACACCGCCTTTTGCACTCGAAGTCCACCGGGCATCAATTCCCGGCCAACCAAAAGCAAATTTTTCATTTCTGTTCATAGAGTATTAATTTTTAGACGTATTTTATTGGGAACACTTGCATTAAATAATAGATGCTATTCTTTTTATTTTTTACCTGTGGACTTTTTTATAATTTCTTTTCCCTCCGTTTTGGCTGCCGCTATCGGCGGACCAGTGATGTCATCAAAATAGTAAGTATCTGAATTCGATGAGTTGGGGTAAAACAAAAGAGTGACTTGATCCACTTCGGTAAAAGCGGTTTCACTTCCCTGAGGCACTTGAGAGAACTTAAATTTCAATTCTTCCCATTCGCCGGATACTGTTGTGTATGCCTGATACTGACTGTTTGTCCCCGCGGGGTATTCCGTGTTACGTCCTTTGCTTCCCAAAAGAATCTCGACCAAAGTGCCAACGGGTGCCGTTGTGTATATCTTCATCGTGATTTGAGGAGGAACTCCCAAATAGGTTGCATAGTTCTCCACATTCATTAATTTACCCCGAAGAGCCATTTTTATATTGTCGAATTTTTTAGAGGCATTGCGAACGTACAACGCACAATTTAGCGTCGTGTCAGTTTTATTTGGAGAAGGATTTTTTGACAACGTGTCGAGCACCCCGAATTTCTCGCTGTAATACAGATGTTTTGCTCCTTCAAAATTATCATAGCAGAGCGATTGGCTGTTCATGGTACAAATCGATAAAACGGAAGCTGAAAGAAGAAACAAGCTTTTATTGAAAAGTTTCATTTTAAAAATTTTCATGGGTTAAGGCATTGGTTTGTGACTAATTCTGACTACGAAACTAGAGGGAAATAAAAGGGTTTAGGGTGATATTCGGCAATAAGGGGATTTTAATAGCTGAAAGAGGCGTCCGGATAGCTACCAAAAACACCAAAAGCAATCGCTGATAGACCAATTTTGCGAATGCTTTTGGCTATCAAAATTCCCATCCCACCGAATAACAAAAAAAAATGTAAGCACACCTTCTACATTTGAGGCATGCAAATCCATAAAACTCAAAATATTCATGAAAATAATAGTTCCAATGGCGGGAATGGGCAAGCGGATGCGCCCACACACACTAGTCACACCGAAACCACTTCTCCCGATAGCGGGCAAATCGATCGTTCAGCGACTGGTGGAAGATATCGCACAAGCTTGCAGCGAAAAAGTAGACGAGGTTGTTTTCATTATAGGCCGTTTAGGCGTTGAAACAGAGAATAACCTGAAGAAAATCGCGGCTGATCTTGGAGCTGTAGGCTCCATTTATTATCAAGACGAAGCACTAGGAACAGCGCATGCCATCTTATGTGCAAAAAATGCTTTACAAGGAAAAGTCGTAATCGCTTTTGCCGACACACTTTTCAAAGCAGATTTCAAAATGGATGACTCTATGGACGGTATGATCTGGGTTCAAAAAATAGCAGATCCAAAAGCCTTTGGTGTCGTGAAAGTGAATGATCAGAACGTGATCACGGATTTTGTGGAAAAGCCAGAAGAGTTCGTGTCTGACCTTGCCATCATCGGCATCTATTACATTAAAGACGGAGCGAATCTGAAAAAAGAATTACAATACCTGATCGACAACGATATCAAAGACAAAGGTGAATACCAATTGACAAGTGCCCTTGAAAACATGAAAAACAAAGGGATTCGTTTTGCACCTGGAAAAGTGACAGAATGGTTGGATTGCGGAAACAAAGACTCCACCGTCTATACAAATCAGCGCATACTGGAATTCAATAAGGAATCCGATCTGATCTCCTCATCCCATACTTCGATGAATTCTGTTATCATCGCTCCCTGCTACATCGGTGAAAATGTGATCCTCGTGAATTCTGTGATCGGGCCCCATGTTTCGATAGGGAATAATTCTGTCATCGAAAACTCGGTCATTCGGAACAGCATTGTTCAGACACATGCAAAAATCTCGCATGCAAACATTCAAAATTCCATGTTCGGGAATTATGTGGATTACAAAAGCAGCAATTCCGAACTGAGCATGGGTGACTATAGCACCCAACACAGCAAATAAATTAGTAACAATAAATACCAAAGAAAGATGAACGTAGGAAACGGGCTTAGCCTCGAGCTAGGGAAATATCAGAAGCAAGTTAACATCCGCATCAAAGGAATGCAGGATCAGCACTTTGTTAAACGTTTATGGAATAAAGAAGAGGGATTGTGGTTGAAAGACTACCCTGAGTCCGAAGTCGAAGCTGCTTCGATGGGCTGGCTAAATGCCGCCGAACAGATGATGTATGATCTCCCTCTGGTGGAAGATTTCTGTAAATCTGTAAAAGAAGCTGGATTTGAACATGCTGTTTTATTGGGTATGGGAGGCAGCAGTCTTACACCCATGGTCTTTAAAAGAACATTTGAATCACTTCCTACAAACAAGCGTTCAGCCGAAGGGCTGAAACTCACTGTTTTGGACAGCACCGACCCTGAGACAGTAAGAGCGGTCGAAAACGACATCGATCTAAAAAAGACGCTTTTTATTGTTTCTAGCAAATCGGGAAGTACTGCCGAGGTCATGGCCTTTTACCACTATTTTTACAACCAGGTTCAAAACCTGAAAGGGGAACATGCAGGTGAAAACTTCATCGCCATAACGGATGAAGGCTCTCCGCTCTCAGAGATTGCGAAGAACAAAAAATTTCGCAAAGTCTTTTTAAATTTCTCTGACATCGGAGGAAGGTACTCGGCCCTTTCCTATTTCGGAATTGTTCCGGCCGCGCTGATGGGCATCGATGTAAAAGAACTTCTGAAGAGAGCGCTGACGATGTCAGACGCATGCGGCCCTCACGTCCTGTCCTCCCAGAACCCGGGTGTAATCCTGGGCGCAACGATCGCACAATTGGCTTTACAAGGATGCGACAAATTAACATACGTACTTCCTCCATCACTTTCGTCCTTCGGCTTATGGCTGGAACAGCTTCTTGCCGAAAGCACAGGAAAGAATGGAACAGGCATACTTCCGTTGAACGGCCTACCGCTAATGAAAAGAGATACATACAGCAAGGACCGTCTATTTTTCGAACTTCGGGTGTCGGAAAAGGAAGAAAAAATACGCGCCGGTGTTTTGAAAGAGTTTGTTTCAGCCGAACATCCGGTGCTAAGCATCCAGATCGACGACGAACTGGACCTGGGCAGGGAGTTTTTCCGCTGGGAAATTGCATCTGCAACAGCAGGAGCCATTTTGGGAGTGAATCCATTTGACCAGCCGAATGTTCAGGAAAGTAAAAAGTGCACCGACCGTCTGTTAAAAATCATCGAAGAAAATGGAGCCCTTCCTGAAATGAATCCAACTCTCATCGAAAAGTCCTTACAGTTCTATTATAAAAATGAAAAGACCGGTGTAGAAAAAGGCCAGGAAAGTGCGGGAGCTATGATGGCGGATTTCCTTAAACAGGCACGGCCCGGAGATTACATCTCTCTTCAGGCATATTTAACTGAAGAACCGGAGGTGATTGAGCAGATACAAAAACTGCAAAGAAGTCTGCAAAAGAACCTTCACATTGCAGTGACGACCGAATTTGGTCCGAGATACCTGCATTCAACAGGTCAATATAATAAGGGAGGCCCGAATACAGGAATGTTCATTCAATTCATTAACAACTCTGCCAGCTCCGACATTCAGATCCCAAATCAGGCTTATACTTTCGGTTCATTGAAAAAAGCCCAGGCGATAGGCGACATGGAAGCATTGCTTCAAAACAAACGAAGGGTCATTCTGATCGACTTGGGAGAAAATGCTGTTAGCGGACTTAGTGAGTTCCAGGGACTCATCGACAAAATGCAACAGGAGCAACCTAAAAAAGAACTGAAAGAAACACTTTACGAAGTACCCCTGTTCGTTCTCGACCAAAAAGATTATTCTCAAAGAGGCGAGCGACAGGGCTTGTAAAACAATGGCATAAAAAAAGATCCTCAAAAGGATCTTTTTTTATGCCTGATTTTTTGTCCAAAATAAAAAATGCTGTGCATTCAGAATATCAGACATGCACAGCGTTTAGAAAAAAGCGTATCTATTAAATCAAATTCAATTTTCTCAAGAGGTCCTTTTTATACTGTTCCCCGATAGGAAGCAGGTGCTTACCCGTATAGGCCATATTATCTTCAACTGTGTCGATATGATCAGTCCCAACAAGGTAGGAGCGATGTAAACGATAGAACTTGTTTTCAGGCAATTTTTCCTGAAGGCTCTTCAATGTGCAATGAACGGTATTACGATTATCCTTCGTAATGATGTTCACATAATCTCCGAAGGCTTGAATATAAATGATATCACTCAATTTTATTTTCGCCAAAATGGAATTAGAACGAACAAAGATATAATCTTTGTCATGTTCGAACTGTTCCATGATCTTGTCCTTTTCATCATAAAGAACTTTCGCTCTCTCCACCGCTTTCAAAAAGCGCTCCGTACTCAAAGGCTTAATTATGTAATCTGCTACGTTCAGCTCGAAAGCTTCCACGGCATAATTTTTCTTTGCTGTGATGAGAATAATTATTGGACGGCACTCTAAATTTTTAATTAGTTCAATGCCGGACATCCCAGGCATCTCAACATCCAAAAAAATCAAATCAACAGGTTTTTTTTTGAGATAATCAAATGCTTCCTTAGCATCTTCACATTCACCTTTTAAATTAAGAAAATCAACCTGCGAGATCATTTTTCTTATAGCTGTCCGGGCCAGCTTATCATCGTCGACTAATATGCAATTCATAGTTTTGTTTGTTTAAGTTAGGTTGTTAAAGCATAAAACACAATAACAATCCAAAGATATTCCACCTTTTTAACAACTGGACAGTGAAATCGGTGAAACGCCCTGGATTGATGTTAAAAGGGAATTTCCCATAGCCGGTCCGGCATTCTATTCGGGAGAAGAATGAGCGGACTTTAAAAAAAATGTCAGCTTATGGTTAAGGGCGGCACTGTCGATCACGCCAGCTTTGTAGGCACAGCAAACATTCAGCAGGTATTTTTGCGGATCCGAAAAACCTGTTTCTTTGATTGCAGTCTGCTTCAGACTATCGTCCGATGGACTGATCTTCTCTACTTCCGTCACCAGCCACGTAGCAAAAAGTAAACTAAAAATGTAGAAAAGGGGCTTGTATAAAAACGTATACTGTTTCATAATAAAAATCATCTTAATTTTGTTCTTCCTCAACAGGTTTCCAATATGCAGCGCGGATCATAATACTCAAGGCAATAATGTTAAAGATGCACCAGAACGTATTAGCAGCAAAACCAGATGCACTGGGATGATGGCCAAAAACAAAAACACAAACATTGTAAACCACGCCGATGAGTGTCAAAGCGATAATGCAGATGTGAGGCCAGACGTGTTGAGTCCCACTAACAAAAGAAGCTTCCTTTGGGGTCACGTTGAATTTCACCTTTTTCCCTCTGAGAATCGAATACAAAGCCATAAGCATAAACCAAAAGCTTGAAATATAATACTGATCTCCCCTTTTTGTCGAAATACCCCAGCAACCCAATGTAATCGTTACAGTATTCATGATCTGAAATGGAAGAAAATATTTGAAAAAATCAAGACTATATGCCTTAACCGGCAGGGAAAGTGTAAAAAAGAAAATGATTGGACACAGTAAAAACACCAATATCCACAAAGGAGCAAAATAGGACCAGATTGTATTAAAATAACAGATCTTCTGTCTCCAGGAAAGTCCTTTTTTAAAAAGGGGATTATCTTTCAACGCAATGTCCAGTGATCCTTCCGCGTAACGCTGATGCTGTTTAATCCAGCTGTCCAGATCCTGGGTCGACAACATTTTACATTCCACGTCCGGGTGTTGAATGCTCTCCCAACGATTTTCTTTGTCCGCGTGCAGCATCATGGAAGTATAAATATCCTCCGAAGCGTGGAACTTAAAAGGAATCAGTTCTTGTTCCAGCAGAAGTAACTGCTTTTTGTTCCTGAACTCCGCGTCGCTCACTTTCTGTTTGAGCAGATCCGATTCCAATTTTTTGATCTCATCCACAAAACCCTTAACAGCAAAATTCATAACAGCCTCCCGGCGATGTACAGAACCCGCTCCACAGCAAAATGCTGCATTATGGAAATTCCGTTTTCTCAGGATGACATCGTAAAAAAGGCGGGGGTCGTTTCCGAAAACATCCTCATTGACGGTAATTCTCCCAAAAAGAAAATGACTCAATCCTGCCAACTTTCCATTGGAAATCCTGAATTTTGAATTGATCACCGAACTTAATTTCTCAGGCTCCGTTGTGTCGTAGAACCACTGCGGTGTTTGGACCCAGGCCAACTTTTGATTCCGGAAGTAGCCCGTAGTATTGACCAGAAATTCCGGAAAGGCTCTCGTATCTGCATCCAGAATGACAAAGATATCGCCATTTGTTTTCTCCAATGCATTTTTCAAATTTCCAGCTTTGTAACCCTCGTTGTGCTCCCGAATGAGATAATTAACACCCTCTTCTTCTGCAACCACTTTCATGTTTTCCTTTTGCGGATTTCGTCCATCCCTTCTTCCATCATCCAACACATATATTTTAATTTCCACATCCGGAAATGGGTATATCATATTCTTAGCGTCGATGATGCTATAGCGCACCAGCTCAACATCTTCATTATAGGACGCAATGAACACATCGATCTTCACAGGTCGGTCCGGAAGATCTTGAAGGTCTTCGATCTCCGACAAATAATGAATTGGAGGCGTCTTTCCAGGATCCTTGTAGGACCAGAAATTAATAATGATCATCACGGTGCTTAAAAAACTAAGTGTCTCGGCGACAACAAGCAACACGGAGAACCACATCGCATCCGGATTGAGTGAAAAGCGCCAACGCCAGTTCAAATAGGCAAAACCAAGAGCAATGGTAATGATGCCGGCGAACTGGAACAGCAACGTCCGATATTTATTGTCGGAAATCGCCGGATATGGCTTGCGGTCGTCAAATTTATTGAAGTAAAATTGCTTCAGCATGTTTTGATATTAAGAGCAATTTAAAATATTTTCCAAGCCCATGGTTTTGATCTTGCTTTTTATTCTTTCGTTAACGTTCACAAATTGAACATTCACACCCTGCAGCAACAAGCATTTCAAAAGGTCTATCAGCGAAGCCATTCCCGTATTGTTGATTGAACGGATATTCTTGAAATCATAATAGTGAACACCGTTGATACAAACACCGGACAACTCATCCATCGGATGTTCGCTATTAACAGGAAATAGTTCGTTTGCCCGAATTTTTTTCGAGGCATCTTCTTTTTCAACAAAAGATGCACCCGAAAGTTTGATGGTCGCCACATTGGTGGCCGCATCTTTTGCCGATTCTTCTGCAATCACTATGTTTTGAGTGTTTTCCATTTTTATCATTTTTACCCTTCCCGAAATTAGTAAAGTAAAACAGCCGAAGACGCGACAATTCGTTGACCGGCTATTTACGATAGCTAAAGGAGGACAGCAAGAAAATTTAAATCGACAATCACAATTTTTAAAGCAGGATTCAAAATAAAAAAGATGGAGACCTGGTCTATCACCTTACTGTCTTGACCAGCAAAAAATGCCTTGCCACCGAATAATTTTACTGGCGAGCAAAGGACGTACTACTTTTGAATACATTTTTCCATCCGGATGAAAAGCAAATTTGACATACTTTTAATTGAAGACAGTTCTTCAGACGCCAAGCTGATAGAACTCTATCTCGCGGATGCATATGAATTCGACTCCTTTCGATTGACGAAAGCAGACAGCCTTACCGCCGGTCTGGACTTCCTGGATTGCGAAAGCTTTAGCGTCATTCTATTAGATCTTTTCTTACCAGAAAGCTTCGGCATAGCCACCTTTCAAAAAGTGATTGACGCAGCCGGCACGACACCGGTGATTGTCCTTTCCGCATATATTGATGAAGACCTTGGGCTGCACCTTATGAAAAGAGGCGCTCAGGACTATTTAATCAAAGGAACAGTAAAAGGAAAAGAATTAAGACGCTCTATCAATTACAGCATCGGCAGGAATGAGCTCATCAAAGAATTAAATGAAAAAACAAAAAAGCTCGAAGAAAGAACAGACGACCTTGAACGAGAAAAAACAAAACTTTCACAAGCCCAAAAACTAGCACAGATCGGAAGTTGGGAATGGAACATCCATGACAATGTTTTCCTCTGGTCAGATGAACTGTATGTGATCCACGGTCTCAACCCTGGCGAATTTGATGGCACTCCCCTCTCCTACCTGGAATATGTTCACATCGAGGACAGAGAATACACAAAACGTATAATTGAATCATCGTTTAAAACACATACACCTTTTAATTTTTACTACAGAATTGTAAGCCCCGACAAAGGAACAAGAATGATTCACACCGTCGGAAAAGTAACAGCCTACAAAAAAGGAGAGCCCAGCTTGCTCTTTGGCACTGCCCAGGACGTTACCGAAAGAATGCACGGAGAAGAACTTGAGCAGCTTGCCAATGCCGCTACGCAGTCGTTCAACTCGGTAGTGATAGCTAACAACGAAGGCAAGATCGAATGGGTGAACGAAGGTTTCACTCGATTAAGCGGCTACAAACTAGAAGATTTGAAAGATGATGAAAAGCCCTTCTTCCAAATATTGAATGATTCTGCATTTCAAAATGACAGAAGATCGGGCAAACGAACTTTTGGTCGAACTCCCTTTTCTTACGAAAGAGAATGTCTTTCAAAGAGCGGAAAGAAATACTGGGTGATCTCAACAGTTACACCTGTATTAGACAAGAACGGAGAAGTAGAACGCATCCTCATCATCGACACCGACATTACGCATCGCAAGCACATAGAAGAAGAACTTGTAAGGACCAACAATATCAAAGAACAATTTTTGACGAACATGAGCCACGAGATCAGGACTCCGATGAATGCGATTGTTGGATTCACCGACCTGCTGCTAAAAACAGAGTTGACAGCGGATCAAAAGCAATGCATCGATGCAGTAAAAACTTCCGGAAGAAATCTAATTGTCATCATTAACGATATTTTAGACTTTTCAAAGATCGAAGCGGGGAAGATTACGTTTGAACAAATTGAATTTGACCTGAGGCACCTGATCTCCACACTGACTGAATTAATGCTTCCGAAGTCGATGGAAAAAAACATCAGGATCTCAACCAAGATCGATCCGGCAATAAATTCTTTATTGATTGGTGATCCAACTCGTCTGAATC
>JBKJQG010000234.1:0-6301 GCA_046594925.1 Bacteroidia bacterium | reverse complement strand
ATCACCTCACATGGAAAAGTTCCATTTGAATTTAAATTGTTTGTATTGATTACTGAAAAGGATGCAAACAACTGTGTGGGTCAACTCACCTTTGAATCGGATATGAATCCTATGATCAAAATGATGGTTGAAAAACCTTTGGGCAATTTCTTCAACATGCTTGCTCAGAAAATGAAGGACATTAAATAAAGCGAATCTCTTTCAGATCAAACTCCTTTATTTCCCCCAGCTTCAGCTCCACCTGTAATTTTCCGATTTTGGAAACGCCCTTGATTTTTCCCTCAAACACCGTTTCCTTGCTGCTGTATTCGGCCCATTCTCCTATTCTGTAGAGTTGTTTCAAATAGGCTGCCTCCACCGCTTCTAGCTTTCCGGCCCTCAGAATTAAGTATTTTGCCTCAAAGAGCTCACACAAACGTCCAGTGAGTTCCAACAGGTCAAATTCCCGTCCTGCCGATAGCAACAAGGATGTCGCACATTCAGCTGTAAATTTAGCCTGGTTCACGTTAATTCCGATTCCCACCACAGAAGCCTGTATTTGCGACTCTTTCAGTGTATTCTCTATCAATATGCCTGCAATTTTTTTATCCTTTACGTAAATGTCGTTTGGCCATTTGATGCGAATTTCCTCACTTCCAAGCATTTCTGCCATTAAGTCAGCCACGGCTAGAGACGCGATTTTAGTGAGTGAAAACTGCTCCTCCACCGCCAAGAATTTAGGGCGCATAACAAGGCTCAAAGCCACGTTTTTATTGGGTTCACTCTCCCAAGAATTCCCTCTTTGTCCGCGTCCTTTCAGCTGCACAAAACTGTATATTAAACTCCCTTCGGGAAGAGCAATTTGTCGCATCATCTCACTGGCATAACTGTTGGTAGAATCAAGGGACTCAACGTGAATGCTATTTTGCCCTACAAATAATGTTTTCATTAGAGTTTTGCGAAAGATTTGATTATTTTTGTGAATAATCCTAAGCAAAGAAAGTAATTAAACAGACATATCCTTAAATGGCTAAAAAGAAAGTGGCACCTGTGAAGAAAGCAGCTGCAAAATCTGCCCGACCGGCAGGCGGAAAAGCATCGCTACCAAAAAAAACAGCTAAACCTGCAGCAAAAAAAGTAGCTGCTAAAAAGTCGGCTGTTAAAACAGCAAAACCTAAGAGCAAGGTTGCCCCTAAAAAGGCTGCTGCTCCCAAAAAAGTGGCAACGCCTAAAAAAATTGTTGCTCCAAAAAAAGCGACAGTGAAACCTAACAGTCCGGCAGTCAAAAAAACAGCTTCCAAACCTGTTAAGGCTTCTGTAAAACCCATTTCCAAACCTGAGCCAAAAAAGATCAAAGGTCCTTCTGAACTTTTGACCGACAGCATTGTGGAAGGGATTCTGGAAGTGAAAGGGAGGAACATTTCTGTTCTGAACCTAAAAGACATCCACAACCGTGTCTGCGACTATTTCATCATCTGTCAGGCTGATTCCAACACGCAAGTGAATGCGATCGCCGGCTCCGTGGAAGAGATGGTAAAAAAACTGACTGGAGAACGCCCTTATCGAAAGGAAGGTTTTGAGAATTCAGAGTGGATCTTAGTGGATTACGTCACTGTTGTTGTACATATCTTCCAGACCGAAGTACGTAATTTTTATAATTTAGAATCGTTATGGGCAGATGCTGAAGTAACGGAAATTGCATTTGATTAATAAAATTTAGAAAGAGAATAAATGAGCGAGCAAGAAAAACAAGGGGACGAAAAAGGTAAGTTTCCGAAAAAACCAAACCTGCCTAAGAATCCATTTAATTTTTATTGGATCTACGGAATCATTGCAGTAGGAATCATAGTGATGAACATGCTTTTGTCGAAACCGGCATTGCAGGAAAAAAGCACGACTGATTTCATTGAAACGATGCTAAAACAGCACCAAGTTGCAAAGATCGTGATCGTGCCGAGCGAGAATGTTGCAGAGATCACCATTAAAAAAGACTTCCTAAAGTCGGGCCAATATGCGACCGACAAACTGGATGTACATAAGGACGGACCGCACTACAAAGTGAAAATCTCGAGTGTGGATTCCTTCAACGCACGTTTAACAGAAGCACAAAAAGATTTTGCTCCAGGTGAACGCGTGGATGCAGAAAACGAGAACAGAACATCTTGGTCAGAAACCCTTACCTGGTTAATTCCGATTGCTTTAATGGTAATTGTTTGGATCATCATTATGCGCAGAATGGGTGGCGGCGGCGGTGGCGGACAGATCTTCAACATCGGAAAATCGAAAGCAACTTTGTTCGACAAGAACACCAATGTGAACATCACTTTTAACGATGTTGCAGGTTTGGAAGGCGCGAAAGTAGAGATTAAAGAGATCGTTGACTTCCTGAAAAATCCTAAAAAATATACCGCCCTCGGTGCCAAAATTCCGAAAGGAGCATTATTGGTTGGCCCTCCGGGAACCGGCAAAACCCTCTTGGCAAAAGCAGTTGCCGGTGAAGCAAAAGTTCCATTCTTCTCTTTGTCGGGGTCCGACTTTGTGGAGATGTTCGTAGGAGTTGGTGCTTCCCGTGTGCGCGACTTGTTCCGTCAGGCCAAAGAAAAATCCCCTTGCATCATTTTCATTGATGAGATCGATGCGATCGGGAGAGCACGTGGAAAAAATCCTGCACAAGGAGGAAATGACGAGCGAGAAAACACATTGAATCAGTTGTTGACAGAGATGGATGGTTTCGGAACCAACAGCGGGGTGATTATCCTAGCCGCTACCAACCGTGCCGACATCCTCGACAGAGCATTGATGCGTGCCGGACGTTTCGACCGCCAGATCTATGTCGACATGCCCGATCTGAACGAGCGTAAGGATATTTTCAAAGTGCATTTAAAACCACTGAAACTGGATGCCTCCGTAGATGTAGATTTTCTTGCTAAACAAACTCCGGGCTTCTCCGGAGCCGACATTGCAAACATTTGTAACGAAGCGGCCTTGATTGCTGCACGTCACGATAAGACCGTCATTCAAAAACAAGATTTCTTAGATGCAGTGGATCGTATCATCGGTGGATTGGAAAAGAAGAACAAGATCATTTCCGTGCACGAGAAAAAGGTAATTGCTTATCACGAAGCGGGACACGCGGCAACAAGCTGGTTGTTGGAGCACGCTCATCCGCTTGTCAAAGTCACCATCGTCCCTCGCGGACGTTCCCTTGGAGCCGCCTGGTACCTACCAGAAGAACGCCAGATCACCACCACCGAACAGTTGATGGATGAAATGTGCGCCACACTCGGAGGAAGAGCTGCAGAAGAGATTGTGTTTGGAAAAATTTCTACTGGTGCTTTGAGCGATCTCGAGAAAGTGACCAAACAAGCTTATGCGATGATTACAATTTATGGATTAAATGATAAATTGGGGAATGTAAGCTACTACGATTCTACCGGTGCAAACGAATACGGTTTTACAAAACCTTACAGTGAACGTACCGCTCAGACCATTGACGAAGAAGTAAGCAAACTGATCGAAACGGCTTACCACCGTGCGAAAGACATACTTAACAAGAACAAACACCTGCTGACTCAGTTGGCAGAAAAATTATTGGACAAAGAAGTAATCTTCAAAGAAGACTTGGAGATCATTTTCGGTAAGCGTCCGTTTGACAAGGAAGAAATTCCTTTGTTAAAAGTAGAATCGGACATCTCTCCCACTGCGGAAGTGAAAGCAGAAACAAAAGCCGAAGACCTGTCCCACGACAAGAAAGAGAAAAAAGAAGAATCGAAAACGGAGGAGAAAAAAGACAGTGAACCTGAAAAACCTTTGAACACACTTTTTTAATTCCGAAAGATTAAGACAGAAAGGGAGAGCCAAAAAGCTTTCCCTTTTTTATTAACAATAAGATCGCAGGGGGCTTAAATTTGTACTTTAGCGTTGAAATAATTAAGCAGCGATTGAATGTGTAATTCGTTTTTCATAACATTCGCTTTTATTCGTTATCCGTAACATGCGCGACAGCACGACTTCAAAAGAAAAAATTCTAAAAAAGATCCGCAAGGCCCTCATCCACAAATCCACACAGGAGATCGGGGACATCGACAACGACTCTATGATCTTTACAGCTTCGGAGGAATCATTGGAGATGCAGTTCGCTCAGAATTTCACTTCCCTCAATGGCAAATTTATTTTTTGCGAGAACGAAGCAGAATTCCTGGAGAATTTCGATTGGATAATGAAAGACAATGAATGGAAAAATTTATTTTGTCTGGAACCGAAAATAAAGGACTTGCTCAAAAAAGGAAAAATAAAATTCTCCGACAAGGAAGATGATCTGTTGAACGCGGATATCGGAATAACTTTGTGTGAATGTCTGATCTCCCGCACAGGAAGCGTAATGATCAGTTCCAAGCAAGCATCGGGAAGACGTTTACCTGTATACGCGAATTTCCACATTGTGGTCGCCTACACTTCACAACTGGTGGAGCACGTGAAAGACGGATTGAAATTCATAAAAGAAAAATACAAAGATAAATTACCGTCCATGATCTCCACCCTTTCTGGTCCGAGCCGCACAGCGGACATTGAAAAAACATTGGTGCAGGGCGCACACGGACCAAAAGAGATGTTTGTTTTTTTGATTGACGATGTAGCCGCAGAGTAAAATAAAAAACAGTGTCCAGCGGACGTCACACTGAGCCTAGTCGAAGTGTACACGAGGTGCACATAAATTTAATTCAGAAACGTGAATAATTTTCTAAAGCGTACACTTACTGCTGCCGGATTTGTCGCCGTTCTCCTTGGTTGTACCTATTACAACCAACTCTCTTTTACCATTCTATTCTTCGTGGTCACAGTAATGGGGGTTTGGGAGTTTTATACCCTTGCCGAAAAAGGCGAGAACAAACCACAAAAAGTATTGGGAACAATAGCCGGAGCATCTTTGTTCATAACCAATGCTATGGTTTGTATGGGATACGACAAACGTTTGCTCATCATCAACCTTCCGCTTTTGTTCATCATTTTTATCGCTGAACTGTATACCAAAGCAGTCAACCCTTTCCGCAACATTGCATTCACGGTGCTGGGAATTTTTTATGTGGCTTTACCCTTTTCACTTTTGAATTACCTGGTCACTTTTACAGGCAAGTACAGTTACGAATTGATGTTCGGTTTCTTTTTTATTCTCTGGTGCAACGATGCGGGAGCTTATTTAGCCGGATCAGCATTCGGGAAGCGTAAATTATTTCCCCGCATCTCTCCAGGAAAATCCTGGGAAGGAAGCATCGGAGGAGCGATCGCTGGTTACATTGTGGTCTTCATCATCTCCGGCTGGTACAAAGATCTCCGAATTGTGGATTGGATCGTGATCGCTGCCATTCTGATTGTGATCGGAACTTTGGGCGACTTGGTGGAATCCTTGTTAAAACGAAGCAAAAATGTGAAAGACTCAGGTACTTTGCTGCCCGGACATGGAGGCATTTTGGATCGTTTTGACAGCCTTATTATGGCTACCCCATTCGTTTTCAGCTATTTATATCTCATTCCGATTCTCAATTAATGCTTCTCTGGGGAGAAAATACGCTCAATCCAGGTAAAAGTCATTTCGCTGCACCCTATGACAGTGCTTATGGAATGCCTTGGTGGGCTTACATTGCCACGGTTTCAGTAATTCTATTCATAGTAATCCGAGTAGGGATTGCACTAAAAAAGGAGAAAAAAGGCCGAAAAAGTCATATTAAGCGAAGCAAATCTTAGATTTAGCGATTACATTTTACATAGTTTATAATTTTACTTAAATTCGCAGACTTTAAATGCGTTCCGACTCTCTATTACAAAGGAACCGAACATAAAAATTTATGACAACTAAGACAACAGTAGAAAGTCACGACAGTATGTTTGACGCCGTTCTTGCAAGACTTGACGTCGCCGCAAAAATTTATGGTTTATCAGAAGAAGTTACCTCCGTACTAAGAAATCCGCAAAAGCAAGTGAAAGTGAGCCTTCCAATAATGATGGACGATGGCAAAATGCAGGTTTTTGAAGGATTCAGAACAATTCACTCGACCGTATTAGGACCATCTAAAGGTGGGATTCGTTACGCAATGGATGTTTGTGATGATGAAGTGAAAGCACTTTCGGCATGGATGACATTCAAATGTGCTGTTGCCAACCTTCCATACGGCGGTGCTAAAGGCGGGATCAAATGTGATCCGCGTAAGATGAGTGTTGGAGAATTGGAAAGATTAACAAAAGCATACACAATTGCAATGGCTGACGTATTTGGCCCGACAAAAGATATTCCTGCTCCCGATATGGGAACAAGTGGCCGTGAAAT
>JBKJQG010000127.1:0-22705 GCA_046594925.1 Bacteroidia bacterium | reverse complement strand
ATAACAGCACCTAAAAAAAATGCGGGCTTAGTGCAAGTTGCAAATGCTATTTTCAATGGTGCGCGAAGCGCGGATCTTTTTGCATTTGCCATTTCCTTTTGTACTTTTAATAAAGTTTTTCGGTTAAGACATTTTAGTGCTTTTAGTTCCCGCACCTCGCTTAGCAAACCGTTACAGACAATGCTTTGAGAACAACCAAATTGACACCTTAAAAAATTGATATATGAAATATAAAACTTTTTTATTTGCATTCGTAATCCTTTTGACAGTTTCGTGTAAAAAAGACACCGAGTTTGTTGTGACTAAGACAAGTGGCGTAGTTAAAGCACAAGGTACTACGACTTATATGTATGGCACACATATATTGACAGACAATAATGGGAACACATTATATGCTTTACGAAGCTCATCGGTGATTCTTGACGACTACATTAATAAAACTGTCGAAATAAAAGGGCATAAAGTTAAAGGTTATCCAGTAGAAGGCGGACCAGAGTATATAGACGTTTCAAAGATTAAATGACGTACATAGGAAAAAAGCAGCCCCTATTACAGCGGCTTGATGAAAGCCGCAGGAACTAAATGTTTATTATACGGGCTTCACCAAACCACGAACCGTTATAGCCATTTATTAACTGACGAATAAATGAAAAATATATTCTTCTCCACGCTATTTCTTTTCTCGCTAAGTCTCCTTGGACAAAACAATCAAATTGGCATCAAAGGCGGTTTGAACATGACGAATGTCACAACAAAAAACTTTTTAAATGATAACATAGACAGAACTGGATATTCATGTGGTTTGACTTATGAGCACTTATTTAAAAAAGGAACTTTATCGGCAAAAGGACATCCTGGAAATTCTAGCCAAGCATTTGGCCTTGATATTATTTATACTCAACGTGGTTTTGAAAATGACATAATCTTTACCGACAACTATGGAAATCCCACCGGAATAAAAAGACGTTCTTTTTATAACTATGATTACATCTCAATTCCAATAAAAGTTGGATTTAATATTGGGAATAAATTATATTTTTTCACAAACATTGGGGCCTGTCCATCTATACTTATAAAAGCTACTACCGAGACTCCGTCTGTGGATGCGATGGGCAATGTAACAGGTACAGCGACGTTTGACGTAACAGCCAATGTTAGCAAGTTTGACTTTGCTGCATTTGCCGAAATGGGAATCGGCTTTAAATTCAAAGATAGACTTTGGTTATTTTCTTCCTTCACTTATCAAAGAAGCTTTACAACCATTTCAAACACGAACTACTTTGCTGGAAGTAAAATATTGCATTACGGAAAGACAATATCAATTGGACTGAAATATTCTCTAAAAAAAGAATAGCAGGTTATACCAGTGGTCCGGCATCAGCCAAACATTTAGCTTCGTAGAAAAAATTTAATTACATTTGAAATGCGGCTTCGTAAAAGCGTTTATTGTAAAAAACGCACGAATGGCAGTCGTAAACCGTTAGCAGCAATTATACCAGACAACTAAGACATGATTTATAAATTGAAGCTTCTTTTACTATTAATTTTCTTGCCGACAATCCTGTTTTCGCAAAAGACGATTATTCTTAATTCCAAATCCAGAACAGAAATCGTAAATAACATTAGCCAACTACTGTTGGACAATTATGTTTTCCCTGACACTGCAATTAAGATGAGTAATTATATTCTAAAAAAACTGAAACAAGGGGCATACAATAAAATTACCGAGCCAGTAGCATTCTCGACTGCTCTAACAGCTGATCTATATTCAGTATACCATGATGGTCACCTGCTTGTCCAGTTTGATCCAAAAGAATTAGATCCAGAACCGATTGATACATCAGGACGTGATCAAAAGAGTGAAGAAGATCCATTTAAAAGAATTAAGCAAGCTAATTTTGGCTTAAAGAAGGTAGAAATTTTGAATGGGAACATTGGGTACATGAGGTTGGACCATTTTTGGGCAGACAGCACTTTCGGAAAAGAAACAGTTAAAGCAGCACTTCAATTTGTATCCTACAGCAACGCCCTAATAATTGATTTGAGAGACTGCGGTGGAGGGTCAGAAGAAACAGTAAATACCATAAGTGGTTACTTTTTTGAAAAATCAATGCATTTAAACGATATGTTTGACCGGAGAGCAAAAACAACTACAGAATATTGGACAAAGCCAGACCCGACATTTACTAAAATGGCGAAAATGCCATTATACATTTTAATTAATAATAAAACATTTTCAGCTTCTGAGATGTTTGTTTACGGAATGCAAACCGTGAACCGAGCAGTAATAATAGGAGAAACAACAGGTGGCGGTGCGCACGGAACATTTTCACAAGGAGTTAGCAATGGTTGTAGACTCTATGTTCCATATAGTACCGCAATAAGTCCGATTACCAAAACCAGTTGGGAGCAGGTAGGAGTTAAACCTGAAATTGAAACATCTTCAGACAAGGCATTAGAAATAGCCGAAATGAAAATATTTGAAAAATTGGTTTCAAATGCCAAAAACACTTCAGAATTATATAGTCTAAATTGGAATTTGGACTTATTAAAAGCAATTAATAATCCTGTCACGATAGACACTTTGACTTTAAAAAGATATGCCGGCATATATGGCGAAAGAACTTTCACTTTTGAGAAAGGAAAATTATTTTATCAGCGAACAGGAAAACCCAAATTTGAGCTTGAGGCTATGTCGCCGACAGTAATGAAAGGGAAAGGAAACACCTATTTTAAAATTGAATTTGTGACTGACGATCAAGGAAAGGTTAACAGAGTGAATGCGTATTATCAAGACGAAAGAATGGAAACTTCAACACGAACAGAATAGTTATCACTAACATAGCGTAAAAAACACCAAGGTTGGAAACCACATTAAATAAAAACTATCCCATGAAAACAAAATTTTTCTCTTTGATTTTAATGACACTATTTTGTGTGAGCTGCAACAATTCAAGCCAGAGCGACAATATCGCTACAGAAAACAAAACCGAAAAGGATTCCTGTTGTTCGAAAAATAATGAAAAAATGAAACCACAAGACAATTCTCAATCTGAAATTACTTGTCCGAAATGCGGACATAAAAAAACGGAAACCTTACCGACCGATGTCTGTGTAATTAAATATAAGTGTGAAAATTGCAGTGAGGAATTAACGCCCAAAGAGGGCGACTGTTGTGTGTTTTGTACATACGGAACACATAAGTGTCCATCAAAACAATAAAGCTAATTATGGGCTTTGTATGCGCAAAACGTGAACTATGTGCTCCCTAAATGCCATAAAAGCAAGCTGATGTCAGACGGGCGTTTAGCTTAATCTGACATAAATATCCTATTTGAAGTGGGGCGTCGTGAAGACGGCCCGCAAAAATTGAACAAACGATTTACATAAAGTAGCGGTGAAATATATAACACGGACAGTTTGGATAGTATCATTGGTGAGCTTATTCACCGACACAGCGAGCGAAATGCTGTATCCGATTATGCCACTATACCTTAAGACAATTGGTTTTTCAATAGTCCTTATCGGAATCCTTGAAGGTGTTGCAGAAGCGACTGCCGGTTTGAGCAAAGGCTACTTTGGAAAACTTTCCGACACATCGGGCAAAAGAGTTCCATTTGTGCAAATCGGTTATGCTTTTAGCGCCATTTCGAAACCGATGATGGCCATTTTCATTTTCCCACTTTGGATTTTCTTTGCTCGGACCATTGACCGTTTCGGAAAAGGAATTAGAACTGGTGCAAGAGATGCCATACTTTCAGATGAAGCAAGCGCAGAAACAAAAGGGAAAGTTTTTGGCTTTCATCGTTCGATGGACACTTTGGGCGCAGTAATAGGACCCGCTTTGGCTTTGGGATATTTGTACTGCTTTCCTAAGGACTACAAAACGCTTTTTTTTATTGCCTTTATTCCAGGACTCTTTGCTGTTTTGACTTCCTTTTTATTAAAAGACAAAAAGGTAAATGATATTAAACCAAAGACATCAACGCCATTTTTTTCATTCCTAAATTATTGGAAAGAAAGTCCTCCTGAATATAAAAAACTAGTTATCGGACTCCTTGCTTTTACGCTTTTCAATAGTTCCGACATTTTTCTTTTACTGAAAGCAAAACAGTCAGGACTTGACGACACAATGGTAATTGGCGTCTACATCTTCTACAATCTCATATACGCCCTATTTGCATTCCCCATTGGCATCATTGCCGACAAAGTAGGACTGAAAACCATTTTTGTAATTGGACTTGTTTTGTTTTCAGCAGTATATTTTGGAATGTCCGTCAACACAAATCTCTATCTGTTTTTTGGACTATTTTTTCTTTATGGTGTTTATGCTTCAGCGACAGAAGGCATATCAAAAGCATGGATCTCAAACATTACCGACAAAAAAGACACCGCAACCGCGATCGGAACATTTTCAGGACTTCAAAGCATTTGTACAATGATAGCCAGTTCGGGGGCAGGACTAATTTGGTTTCAATTCGGTGCGACAACGACCTTTTTAATTACGGCGATTGCAACAATAATCGTAGTGCTATACATGTTGACAATTCCTAAACCAGAAACAGGAAGAACAGAAACCAACTAATTCGACAACAAAAAGTAGCGCTGCCTGTAACAGCCCTCACCACAAAACAAGAAATAACAACAGCCAAACAAAGTCGAATTTCACCCAAGCAGAGATCGTGGCCACCCGCGGAATGAGACTAGGATTGCCACCTGGATTGAAAAAAGCGCTGAAAACAGCCAGATCAACCTACGAAAAAGGCAACTAAACTGTTGAAAACTATTCCGCTCCAAAACTTCGTTTTTAGTCCATACTTTCCTACCTTTATATCACTTTAGGGGTGTCCTCCCGATTACCGGAGAACTGAGAAATACCCTTTGAACCTGATGCAGTTAGTACTGCCGAAGGAAAAAGTAAATGGTCTTCCATCCTCAGCCATTCCTAAAGTATAATTATCTATGGAATGGAAATTACAATCAACGATCAAGTAAAAAATCTACCGGACAGTCCGCTGACTATTCAGCAATTGCTCGACATGGAAATTCCCGAAAAACAAAAAGGAATAGCTGTTGCAGTAAACAATGCTGTTGTTCCGAAAGCAGACTGGCAAACGAAGAACATCCTGCAAAACGACTCTATATTGATCATCAAAGCCACACAAGGTGGGTAACAAAAAATTTAACACATAGACACATAGCCGGCTTGGGTAAAAAAAGGGAGAGCCGGGATGACATAGAAAAATAAATTTTTACACAGAGAAATCGATGCAATGAAGCAAAGCTTCATAACTATGAGACTCTCTACAAACACAACCTTTGAAGCGCTATTTAAAAAAATAAATTAAAAACGATGTGTCTACGCGTTAAAAAAATCACGAGGCACTAAAAAACCAACCAAAATGAGTAAAAAAGCGGAAGTAACACCCAGCGAAAAAAGCATCACCACCACTCCATTTCCAAATTCTAAAAAAGTTTTTGTGAAAGGGGAATTGCATGACATCGAAGTGGCCATGCGGGAAATCACACTTAGTGATACGCAAGTAAACGGCAAGAGCATTGGAAAGAACCAAGCCGTTGTGGTATACGACACCAGCGGCATCTACACCGATCCGAATGCAAGCATCAACATACAGAAAGGACTTCCACGCTTGCGTGAAGAGTGGATCCTGAAGCGCGGTGACGTGGAGCAGCTGAACGACATTAGTTCCGACTACGGTCACGAACGTTTGGCAAAAAAAGAAATCGATCATTTACGTTTCCAGCACATCAAAAAACCATTGCGTGCAAAAAACGGCGCAAATGTTTCCCAGATGTATTATGCTAAAAAAGGCATCATCACTGCTGAGATGGAATACATTGCCATCCGGGAAAATCAGATGATCGACAAACTATCTTCCGTCGGACACCAGCATGCCGGAAACAGTTTCGGGGCAAACATTCCGAAAACACATATTACACCCGAGTTCGTAAGAAGTGAGATTGCGATGGGGCGAGCGATCATTCCGAACAACATCAATCACCCCGAAAGTGAACCAATGATCATCGGCAGAAATTTCCTTGTAAAAATAAACGCAAACATTGGAAACAGCGCAGTGACTTCCAGCATAGAAGAAGAAGTTGAAAAAGCTGTATGGGCCTGCCGTTGGGGAGCAGATACCATCATGGACTTGTCGACCGGAAAAAACATTCATGAGACAAGAGAATGGATCATTCGTAACTCACCAGTACCCATTGGAACCGTTCCGATATACCAGGCGCTCGAAAAAGTGAATGGCAAAGCCGAAGACTTGACCTGGGAATTGTTCCGCGATACATTGATCGAACAAGCCGAGCAAGGAGTAGACTATTTCACCATTCACGCAGGAGTATTGCTGCGTTACGTTCCGTTGACCGCAAGAAGAGTTACCGGAATTGTTTCCCGCGGTGGCTCCATCATGGCGAAATGGTGTTTGGCTCACCACAAAGAGAATTTCCTGTATACACATTTCGAAGAGATCTGCGAGATCATGAAAGCCTATGATGTGGCCTTCTCATTAGGGGATGGTCTTCGTCCGGGTTCCATAGCAGACGCAAACGATGCAGCTCAGTTTGCCGAATTGGAAACACTCGGGGAACTGACAAAGATCGCCTGGAAACACGACGTACAAACGATGATCGAAGGACCGGGACACGTTCCGATGCACCTGATCAAAGTGAATATGGAAAAACAATTGCAAGAATGTCAGGAAGCGCCATTTTACACATTAGGACCCCTGACCACCGACATTGCTCCCGGATACGATCACATCACTTCCGGAATCGGAGCGGCTATGATTGGCTGGTTTGGTTGTGCCATGTTGTGTTACGTGACACCGAAAGAACATTTGGGATTACCCAATAAAAAAGATGTGAAAGACGGAGTGATCACCTACAAGATTGCAGCCCATGCAGCAGATCTGGCGAAAGGACATCCGGGAGCACAGATCAGGGATAACGCTCTGAGCAAGGCCCGCTTCGAATTCCGCTGGGAAGATCAGTTCAACTTATCGCTTGATCCCGATACAGCAAGAGAATTCCACGACGAGACCTTGCCGGCAGAAGGAGCAAAAACAGCACACTTCTGTTCCATGTGCGGACCACATTTCTGTTCCATGAAAATTACCGAGGATGTAAGAAAATATGCTGAGGAGATCGGCATGACCGGAGATGAGTCTTTGGAAAAAGGAATGGCGGAAAAAGCAAGTCAGTTCATGAATTCAGGCAGCGAAATTTATTCGTAATGCAAAGGGCAGGGACAACGAATCCCGATAGCTATCGCGACGAAATTACGAAACTGGGTAAAAAATAGCTTAACGGTCGAGCAAATGAAAATAATAGTTATTTCTAGTTCGGATTTTGTCAAGGATGAGGCAGCAGTCACAAACGCATTGTTTGACGCCGGATTGGAGCTTTTTCACCTAAGGAAACCAGAATATTCCGAGGAACAATGCGCTCTGTTTGTTGAAGAAATAAATGCACACCATCGTCCGAAAATTGTCTCGCATCAACATCATCACTTGGCGGAACAATTTGGAATGAACAGAATTCATTTCCCCGAAAAGGAAAGACAGACAGTAAAAGAAGAAGAATTGATCAGCTTAAAAGCAAGAGGCTTTATTCTTTCAACTTCTGTTCATGAATTGAGTGCTATTGATTTATTATCTGAAACCTTCAGCTATGCCTTCTTGGGGCCGGTGTTTGAAAGCATTTCGAAACCCGATTACAAACCCAAAGCAGCAGTTACTTTAAAAAAGGAAGAAAGAAAAACAAAGATCATCGCCATCGGAGGTATTACCCCGGCGAACATGAGTAAAGTAGAAATAAATAATTTTGACGGAGCAGCGCTGTTGGGCGCGATCTGGAGAGAACCGAAAAATGCAATAACCGTTTTTAAAGCATGCAGTCAACACGCAACTACGTAATGAGCATAGCCGGCTTCGATCCTTCTGGGGGAGCAGGGTTGCTGGCAGACATCAAGACCTTTGAGCAGCATAAGCTTTATGGTTTGAGTGTTTCAACAGCAGACACACTTCAAACAGAAGACGTGTTTCATTCGCTGGAGTGGAAAAAATTCGACTCTGTTATTAAAAGTGTGAATGTTCTTTTAGACGCGTATCCCGTTCGAGCCATAAAGATCGGTATTGTTCCGTCCTTTCAGTATTTATCGGACTTGGTAATGCTTGTACATAAAAAAAACAAGACAATAAAAATCATCGTCGATCCCGTTATAACGTCAAGTACCGGATTTGATTTTGTAAATGACATTGACAAAAAAAATCTCGAAAACGTTTTGCAAAACATTGAATTGATAACACCAAATCTGGAAGAGGCGTTGAAGTTGACAGGAGCATCCAGTTCAAAAGAAGGAGCGCTGATCCTCGCCAGGCATTGCAGCGTACTTTTGAAAGGCGGACACACTGAAAAAGAAAGAGGCACGGATCATTTATACACGAACGGAACGTGCAGCGAATTAAATCCATCGAGCGCAGACTTGCCCGCAAAACACGGTTCCGGCTGCGTATTGTCCGCCGCGATCACAGCGAACCTTGCCCTTGGAAACGACCTGAATACAGCTTGTACAGAAGCTAAGAAATATGTTGAACGATTTTTAAAAAGCGATCCTTCTTTGTTGGGATTCCATCATGCAAATTAAATTACAATACATCTCGCAAGGCCGTACTGCCGACGAACAGCTTGATAACATCCGACAAGCATTGGACGCCGGCTGCACCTGGATACAACTACGCTTTAAAGACGTTTCAGGGAATGAACTCCATGAGACCGCGGAAAAAGTAAAAACACTTTGCACAAAACACAAAGCCATCTTTATCATCAACGATCATTTAGAGTTAGCCAAGACGATAGATTCAGACGGAGTACATTTGGGGCTTACGGATGAATCGCCGGTGATGGCGAGAGCTCTTTTAGGAAAAAATAAGATCATAGGCGGAACAGCGAATACCCTCGAACAAGTTCTGCAAAGGGCAGAAGAAGAATGTGACTATGTCGGTCTGGGCCCCTTCCGTTTTACAAGAACCAAAGAAAAATTGAGCCCCATCTTGGGAATTAAAGGCTATTCAGACATTCTAGCCGAATTAAAAAACCGAAAGATCCGCATGCCGGTATACGCCATCGGAGGAATCGTTCTTGAAGACATTCCACTGCTTATTCCAACCGGAATATACGGCATTGCCGTTTCCGGGATGATTACGCATCATTCCGATAAAAAAATAATTGTTGAACAACTAAACAATCAACTACATGCAAAAACTTAAAATTGGCGGAAAAGAATTTACTTCGCGCTTGTTCTTGGGAACCGGAAAATTCGGTTCAGCCAAACAAATGGAAAAAGCGGTTCTTGCATCCGGCTCCGAATTGGTCACGGTTGCCCTGAAAAGAGTGGACCTGGAAACCGACACAGATCAACTCTTGGCACACTTGCAGCATCCGCACATCAATTTGCTGCCCAACACGTCAGGCGCAAGAAATGCGAAAGAAGCCATTTTCGCAGCACAGTTGGCGAGAGAAGCTTTGGAAACGAACTGGCTGAAACTGGAAATTCACCCCGATCCGAAATACCTGATGCCCGATCCGATTGAAACATTAAAAGCAACCGAAGAACTGGCAAAGTTGGGATTCATTGTGTTGCCCTACATTCACGCAGATCCTGTCTTGTGCAAACGCCTGGAAGACGCGGGAACGTCTGCAGTGATGCCTTTGGGTTCACCGATTGGAAGTAACAAGGGATTAAAGACGATTGATTTTTTGGAGATCATTCTGGAACAAAGTAAAGTTCCCGTGATCATCGACGCTGGGATAGGAAGCCCCTCCGATGCCGCGAAAGCAATGGAACTCGGTGCCGATGCGGTACTTGTAAATACTGCGATTGCTGTTGCAGGAGATCCTTCTTCGATGGCTGCCGCATTTAAAATGGCTGTGGAAGCAGGAAGAATGGCTTACGAAGCCAGACTTGGAAAACAATTGTCGCATGCCATGGCCAGCAGTCCATTAACTTCTTTTTTAAATGAATAGTTTTAAGAACATATTTGATTCGTACAATTGGGAGGAAGTAAAAACTTCGATCTCTTCCAAAACATCCAAAGATGTGGAAAGTGCACTTGCTTCCAAAAAGAGAACGTTGGAAGACTTCAAGGCATTGATTTCCCCAGCAGCTGTTTCATACATTGAAGAGATGGCGCAAGTTAGTCATCAGCTGACTCAGAAACGCTTCGGAAAAACCATTCAAATGTATGCTCCGATGTATCTGAGCAACGAATGCAATAACATCTGTACCTATTGCGGGTTCAGCCTCGATAATAAAATAAAACGCAAGACCCTCAGCGATGCAGAGATCTTGAAAGAAGTAGAAGTTATTAAACAGAGTGGGTTCAACCACATTCTACTGGTAACGGGTGAAGCAAATCATACCGTACACGTCGACTATTTCAAAAAAGCAATAGCACTGATTCGTTCTCAATTTGCAAACATTTCCATTGAAGTTCAACCTTTGGAAACAGAAGAATACAAAACTCTTCACGAGGCAGGAGTGTATTCCGTTTTAGTTTATCAAGAGACCTACCATCAAGACGTTTACAAAATTTATCATCCGAAAGGTAAAAAATCCAATTTCTACTACCGCATGGAAACACCCGACAGAATTGGAACCGCAGGCATTCATAAAATAGGACTAGGCGTTTTATTGGGACTGGAAGATTGGCGCACAGATTCATTCTTTAACGCTTTGCACCTGGACTATCTTCAAAGAACATATTGGCAGACAAAATTCTCTGTCTCTTTCCCACGCATGCGACCGGCTGAAGGGATTATAGAACCGAACGTGATCGTAAGTGACAAAGACCTTGTTCAATTGATCTGCGCCTACCGGTTGTTAAATGAAGATGTGGAGCTCTCGATCTCCACCCGCGAATCCGAAAAATTCAGGAACAACATCATTCCATTAGGCGTCACCAGTATGAGTGCCGGCTCCAAAACAAATCCGGGGGGCTATTCCGTTGAACCCGATTCTCTGGAGCAATTTGAGATCAGCGACGGAAGAAGCGCCCAAGAAATTTCAAAACTCATCAGCGCCAGCGGATACGAACCTGTTTGGAAAGATTGGGACAAGACCTTAGCATGAGCAAATTCAGCAAAGAAGAACTGATCCGTTACAACAGGCAAATGATCTTGCCGGAAGTCGGCTTAAAAGGCCAGGAGAAAATCAATGCTGCGAAAGTACTGGTGATCGGAGCCGGAGGACTGGGTTGCCCGGCCTTGCTCTACTTATCCGCTGCCGGAGTGGGCACACTTGGAATCATTGATTTTGATAAAATTGAATTGCATAATCTCCACCGGCAGATCCTGTATTCAACAGATGACATTGGAAAATCCAAAGCAGAGACGGCTGCGAAAAAACTAAAGCAACAAAACCCGCATACGAACCTGATCGTGTTTGACGAACTCTTGTCTGAAACAAATGCTGAAACAGTCCTTTCTCAGTTTGATATAATAGTAGATGGTTCGGATAATTTTCTGACACGCTACCTGGTGAATGACACTAGTTTGAAATTGAACCGTCCGCTAGTTTACGGAAGCATTTTAAAATTCGAAGGACAAGTAGCCGTCTTCAATTACAAAGGAAGTAAAAATCTGAGAGATTTGTTTCCAGAACCACCGAACGCGGAGGATGTGCCAAACTGCGATGAGAATGGGGTTCTCGGAACTTTACCTGGAATTATTGCAAGTATGATGGCGCAGGAGACTCTGAAAATTATTCTGGAAATGGTTCCGTTGAAAGATCAGCTTTTGATCTTTGATACTAGGGAGTGGTTGCTCCGAAAGATACTCTACTAAAGGTTTCACGCAGATTTTCGCAGAAAGGCTCGCAGATTTTCGCTGATTTATAGCTTATTCACAATTCGTGTGATCTCTTCTGAAATTGTGTCGGTGTTGAAATTGACCAACAATCCCAACTTTAGTTCAGTAAGTCTCAGATAGGTCAGTAGCTGTTTCTGATGAACCGGGGCAATTGCTTCAACGGATTTCACTTCGATTATCACCTTATCATTTACCAGAAGGTCCAGACGAAAGGCCGGGGCCAATTCAACATTATCATAAATCAGTGGAACTTCTACCTGACAGCGCACCGTCAATCCGATCTTCATCAACTCATGCTTTAAGGCTGCTTCATAAACGGATTCCAATAATCCTGGGCCAAGAGAATTGTATACCTTAAAGATTGCACCCCTAACCAAATAGGAAATTTCATTTTCGTTCATGTAGCAATCTCCGATTTATTACTAGAACCAGTCAAGTATAAATGAGTAAGTTCGACTAAATCTGCGAAAATCTGCGTGAAATTTTTTAATGGGAACTCTCCGCCTTAACAGCAACAGGAGGCTCCATCACATGTCCACACTTTTTACAAGTACGAAGATCCAGACTTCCATAGAACTGAGCAAAAGTTTCCTGAAACTGTGTCATGATATTTGTGAGCTTGAATTTTTTGTCGAACAAAGGAGTGTTGCACTTTTCACAGAACCACATCAATCCATCTTCTTCTCCGGTTCTACGTTTACGCTCCATTACCAAACCTATGGTATTTACACCTCGCACGGGATTGTGAGGCACACGCGGCGGCAGCAAAAAAATATCGCCTTCTCTGATCGGCACATCCACGGCCTTTCCGTCTTCTTGAATTTTCACTAAAATATCTCCCTCCAACTGATAGAAAAATTCTTCGCTTTCATTGAAGTGATAATCCTTGCGGGCATTCGGGCCACCTACCACCATCACGATGAATTCGGTATCTTCATACACCACTTTATTTCCTACAGGTGGTTTTAAAAGATGACGGTTTTCGTCGATCCATTTTTTGAAATTCAAAGGACGTGTGATCATGGTCTGTGGATTTAAAATTTAAGGGTTAACTGAACGGCATATACTCTCGGAGGCTGAATATCCATGGGCCGTCCCATGACTTCGCGGTTAAACATGTTGTTGACAATGAATGAAAGTTTTGCTGTCTTCAGCAGTTGATAAGAAATGCGATAGTCGAAAATATAATCTCCGCTTCTGTGTTTTCTTCTGTAGTCGGCCATACCCGGAAAGAACACTTCAAAATAAGAGTCGATGTTTTCCATGTAGCTGTTAGCACGCACTCCCAATCCTGTAGCCAGCTTTTTGTAGACCACTTCCACATCCCCTTTCCAAGTGTGATTGAAGCGGTACTTAAGCAACCCGTTGTGGGTGCTGCTGTACGCGCCATCTCGCTTGTAGTCGAAATCTGTTTGCACGGCATCAATGTATGTGTATCCAATAAGTGTATTCATTTCTATCTTTCCGATTTTGCCCCCTCCTAAAAGAGAAATATCTATTCCTTTGATGCGGGTGTTTCCTATGTTCTGAGACTGAAATCCGACCTGATCGTAAATGGAAGGAGCGGAAGGGTCATACACTCCGAAAGTAAACTCCATCATGTCGTGGTATTCTGTCCAGAAAGCTGCAACATCAAGGTATCCCAGCCACTCACCGAACTTCAGTCCTTGTTTCACACCTATTTCACTGCTCCAGCCATTTTCCGGATTCAAACTATCGTTAGGAAAAATGTTCAGCCCACTTGCGCTGGTCTTGATGTATCGTTCTGCTACCGAAGGAAACCTGAATCCTTGTCCGAAAGATCCTCTTACATAAGTTGCCTTATACAAATGGTAGTTCGCCCCTGCACGGAAAACCGGCTTTATTTTGGACTGCTTAGCAATGGGTTTGGATTTATCCATGAACAAATAAATATCTTCCCGGGTCTCCACCGTATCGGTTTTGAAATACTCGCCGCGCGCGCCCAGCGAGATGTTCCATTTTTTCCACTTCTGATCCAGCTGAAGAAACACCGCAGCATTATTACTAAAATGTGTTCCGTAGAGCGGGCCGGAATGTACTTCGTTATAATTGTAGACACCACCCATAGTAGCAGTCAACCCTTTTTCAAATCTTTTTTGAAATTGATATTCAGAATAGTAAACATCAGCCGTTGATTCCTGATCCGTATTATTTTTGTTGATCGTCCTAAAAAAGCGTCCACGCAAAGTATGACGGCCATTGTGTTTGGTGTAATATGAAAGGAATGGATCCACATTCGTTCTGTAGGTTGTATAATGACTCAGGTCTCCGCCAGCCGGACGGTATGCTCCGGAATCAGGGTTTTCCCAGATCAGGAACAGTCCTCCCTTTGTGCGGATGGTATTGACATTCAAGCCGACCTGCAACCCTTGTAATTTCCCTTTGAAGCGGTAACGCAGGTTTGTGTTGGCCCGATAACGCTGTTCCGTTTCGAGGTAGCGGTACCCATCATCGTCATAGAGATTTCCTCCAATGACCACATCGAATTGTTTTATTTTCTGAGCATGATAAAAATTGATGCCGCTGTAAGTTGGGTTTGCATCGCCCCACCACCAAGCCATGGAATCCCGCTTCGGTCTTTCGTAAACGCCCGTATAAAAATGGATCTTCGTTTCCGGTTCTTCCTTTGCATACGCCGTTCTGAAATTGATTACGCCGTTCATCGCCGAAGAGCCAAACAATGCGGAAGATGCTCCTTTGATGACTTCGATTTGTTCGCAATTCTCCACAGGCAAAAAAGTCCATTTTACATCGCCCGCATCTGCGGTAAGCATAGGCATTTCATCCACCATCACTAACACGCGACTCCCCGCTCCATAACTGAATCCAGCTCCACCGCGAATGTTGGCTTGCCCGTCGATCACGTTCACCCCGGGAACCTGATCAACAGCCGTTTCAATGGTTTGAATGCTTTTATTTTCTATGAGTGCAGGTTTCAGAACCTCCATGGAGACCGTTACTTCACTCAGATTTTGTTCAAATTTTCCTGCAGATACCACTACAATCCCCAGCTGCTTGGAATCACTTTCTAGAACAATGTTGTTGATAAGGGTATCGTTGGATTTGAGTTCCACCGTCAGGATCTTAATCTTGAATTCAAGAGATTTGAATTCGATTTTGTGTTTCCCTTCTTTTGTCTTGAAGAAATAATTCCCGTTGACATCTGCCACGGTTCCTGTAGTATCATCCACAATTACGGAGGCTCCGACAAGGGTCTCTTTGCTTTTTGAATCAGAGATGTTTCCTTTTAAATAAGCATCTTGCGCGAACGAAGAAGCAACTGTGCAAACAAAAAAAAGCGGAGTAAGTATTTTTTTCATTTAAAAAAGTTCAAATCAAAATGCTAAATTTTGTAGTATTTCCAAATGTATCCGATGGTAAACGGGTAGCGGATGATTAATTAATAAATTTGTAAAATTAAGTACTTGCAAGATACAAATTATAAATTATGGATGAAAATTTGAAATATAAAATTGCCATTTGTCTCATTCCAAACATCGGAGATGTGCTCGCAAAAAGACTCATATCCCATTGCGGAAGCGCGGAAGCGGTATTTTCAGAAAAGAAATCGTTGCTAGAAAAGATCCCCGGCATAGGCGATTTCCACGCAAAAGCAGTATTCGGACAAAAGGTGTTTGCCCGTGCAGAAGAAGAAATAAATTTCATTGAAAAAAACGACATCCAGCCGTTGTTCTATCTCGACAAAGAATATCCGAAAAGGCTCACCCATTGTGAAGACGGGCCCGTCCTTTTATACTTCAAGGGAAAAACAAGGCTTAACAATCAAAAGGTGATTAGCATTGTAGGAACACGTGAACCCACCGAACAAGGAAAACAGCTTTGTGAAAAATTAGTTGCCGGCCTGGCCATGCACGACCCTTTGATTGTTAGCGGACTGGCTTATGGAATAGACATCTGCGCGCACAAAGCCGCGATGGACAATGGCTTGGAAACGGTCTGCGGCTTGGCTCACGGGCTCGACAAAATGTACCCAGCCATTCACCGGTCCTTCGCGGAGAAGATGCTGGAAAACGGAGGTTGGCTGAGCGACTTCCACAGCAAGATAAGACCCGACAAAGAAAATTTTCCGAGAAGGAATAGAATCGTTGCCGGACTTTCGGATGCGACCATCGTCATAGAATCAAAAGCCGGAGGAGGCTCCCTGATCACGGCAGACATTGCCAACAGCTATAACCGGGATGTATTCGCCTTTCCAGGACGTGTGAACGATGAATGCTCTGTTGGCTGCAACAACCTCATCAAGCAAAACAAAGCAGCCCTGATTCAATCCGCCGCCGATGTCATTTATGTTATGGGCTGGGAACAGAATACCCGAAATGCGCCGGTTCAACGACAGCTCTTTGTAGAATTAAAACCGGAAGAAGAGATCTTGGTGAAAGTGCTGAGAGAAAAAGACAGCGTGAACGTAGATGATCTTTGTCTGTTCGCCAAAATGCCGATGAGCAAAGTCTCTTCCATGCTGCTGACTTTGGAATTTTCAGGAATTGTGCGATCTCTACCTGGAAAAATTTATCGCTTAAACTAAAAGATCCCAACCATAAATGATTGGGATCTTTTTATTTTATTCCGATGGCTATCAGAATTAAAAATCTTATTCTACCGATTTTAATTGCTTATCGATCACGTCAACAGCCTTCTTCTGTACTTCTATCTCTCCTTTTTTCTTGTCCTGATCAGATTTGTTCTTAACAATGTCGTCTTCCGCCTTTTTGATCTTCTTTTTGTAATCTTCAATGTCCCCATTCAAGTTCTTATTATCCTTTTCCAGAGATTTTTGTTCGTCTTCCAAATTGGACTGAACTTTCTGAGCAGCTTTCAATTTATCTTCGATCGCATCTTTGGTTGCTTTGATGGCAAACTCTTTCACGATCTTTTCTGCTTCGTTGTACTGGGTTTTGTGATCTCCGGAATTTAAGAAAGCACCGCCTAGGTCAAACGCCACGACAAAAGTAATTTCAGGATCCCCTTTTTTTCCTTGGGCTTTTCCGTAAATGTCGATGGTGTTATTTCCAAACTCTTTGATGGTGGCGTGATCGACAAAAATAGCTCCGTCTTTGGTAGAACGTTTTCCATCGTATTTCTTCATAAAAGACCGGAACGCGTCTTCTGCATCCGAAGGATTGATGCCGTACAAAGTAACTGTCAGTGCATTGTGACTTCCACCTCCGATGTTCTCGTTGGATTGTTTCACTTTTATCTTTTGAGCGGAGGCCGATAGTGCAAGAACTGCAAAAGCCAAAGTAATTATCTTGTTCATAGCTTATAGGGTTTCGTTTGAATCTACAAGATACAATAATCCTTCCAAAAACAAAAGTAAATCAGAGAAATTTATTTATGGTCATCATCAATGTCCGTAACCCCGCCAGAAACAATAAATTTCATGACTTCGGCCGAAGAGGCATCCACAATAGAGATGTGATCAACCGGCACGATCAGGAGGTTGCCGGAGAAGGAATAGGAAAGTGGGACGTATACAGCCACCGTTCCTTTTTTTATGTTCAATTCACTAAGGTCTTCCTGAGTGATGAAGCCCAGCTGCTGAATATGGTTTTCCATGTTGATGGTCACCAGAACAGGTTTGTTGAACCTTTTTTTGCTTCCGACAAAGGCAGACAAAAAATCCTTGATGGAAGAGTAAACTGTTTTTACGACCGGTGTGTGTTCCAGTGCATGATCGAACATCACAAAAAGGGGACGCAGGATGATGGACGAGCCCAGCAATCCCATTAAAAAAATAATGGCCAAGGTGAGTGCGATAACAATGAAAGGATCAATAAGCGGACTGACGATCGTCCCAAACATGTGAACAAAAGATCCCACGAGTGAGATGATCTTATAGAAGACATAAGCCGTAATCGCCACAGGAACCGTGATGATCAGTCCCTGTACAAAATAAATCAAGATCTTTTTCATTTGAATAATGCTATTGCTCTACAAAGGTACTGAAATTAATGCCTGGCAAAGCCTAATAATTCAAGGGTAGCACTTTGGAATCTTTTACTTTCGAAAGGATCATCATGGTCTGCATCTGTCCGATCTCCTCCATTTTACTCAAGCGAGTACTGATGAGCAGTTCAAAATCACGGATGTCTTTCAGCATCACGATTAAAATATAATCTGCGCTGCCAGTCACCTGATAACATTCCATGATCTCCGGGATCCTGTTGATTTCCTTTTTGAAATTGGCAATGGCGTTCTCCACTTGCCTGGTGAGTGTGATCTGAATGATGGCCTTGATACCTACTCCGAGGGCTTCTTCATTCACTTCCGTGTAATAACCTTTTATCAGTTTTGCATTCTCCAATTTTTTCACCCTTTCGAGTGTCGGAGCTGGTGAAAGACCTATCTCCACTGACAATTGCAGGTTGGTGATCTTTGCATTCTCCTGCAGGATCTTCAGGATCTTGAGATCTATTTTATCGAGGTGGTGGCTCATGGAATGTGTTTACTCAAAGATAAAAAATAAACGGAAGCAATATTTTAATATTTTTGATAGCAGAACAATCATCCGTATGGAAAACGAAAAAATCTTTATTGACGATGTGCACTTTCTTTCCGCCAATGCGACGGCCAGTGAAATCGATGATCTCATCGGCCAGATAAATGACATTGAAGTTTACAACGGTACATTACGCATTCCATATCCGTACACCCGAGCGGATGGAGAATTCTATCTGAAAATGGCAAAGGCCAGGAAAGAAGAATTCGGGCATCCGATGAATTGGCAGATCCGGACAAAAGAAGGAAGCTGGATCGGCGGAATCAGTTTGCATGGATTTTATGGAAAAGATTCACACAAAGACGAGATAGGTTATTGGCTGGGCAAAGATTACAGGAACAAAGGTATCATGAGCAAAGTGATCACTGCTTTTGCCGAACATGTGGCCGCTAACTTCGGTGTGATTCGCCTTGAAGCCACCATCTTTGACTACAATGCTGCTTCCATAAGAGCAGTAGAAAAATGTGGATTTATTTACGAAGGAACGCTAAAAAAGGCGTACTTTAAGGACGGAAAATACATTGACGGAAAATTATATGCATTAGTAACAGAACTATGAAAAACAAAATTCAGGACTTAGAAAAAAAGATCGCCGAAGCACAGTTGGGCGGAGGGACAAAACGTATAGAATCGCAGCACAAAAAAGGCAAACTGCCAGCACGTGAGCGCCTCCACTTTTTAATGGATGAAGGCACATTTGAAGAAATCGGAATGTTTGTTACTCATCGTTCCACCGAGTTCGGATTGGAACGAGAAAAATATTTAGGGGATGGGGTCATCACCGGTTACGGACACATCAACGGAAGATTGGTCTACGTTTTCTCCCAGGATTTTACTGTGTTCGGAGGTTCGTTGTCTGAAACACATGCTGAAAAAATCTGCAAGATCATGGACTTGGCGATGCAGAACGGGGCACCGGTGATAGGCTTAAACGATAGTGGCGGAGCGCGTATTCAGGAGGGTGTTGTTTCCTTAGGCGGATATGCCGATATCTTTTACAGAAATACAATGGCCTCGGGAGTGATCCCGCAGCTTTCTGCGATCATGGGGCCTTGTGCCGGCGGAGCAGTTTACTCTCCTGCCATCACCGACTTCATCATGATGGTTGAAAACACTTCTTATATGTTCGTGACCGGTCCCAACGTTGTTAAAACCGTTACACATGAAGAAGTGACTTCCGAAGAATTGGGCGGAGCATCCACCCATTCTACCAAATCAGGAGTTACACATTTTTCCTGCGCGAATGAAATCGAATGCATCAATAACATCAAAGCATTGCTGAGCTACATGCCTCAAAACTGTGAGGACGATGTCCCAAGCGTTGCTTACGAAAGCAATGGAAACGAAAAACGTCCCGACCTGAATAACATCATTCCGGAAAATCCGAATCAACCTTACGATATCAGAGATGTGATTAATGGTGTGATAGATGGCGATTCCTTTTTGGAAGTTCACAAAAATTTTGCTGAGAACATTGTCGTTGGTTTTGCAAGACTTGCAGGAAAAAGCATTGGCATCGTTGCGAATCAGCCTGCTTTCTTAGCGGGCGTATTGGACATCAACTCTTCAACGAAAGCTGCGCGCTTCGTTCGTTTCTGCGACAGCTTTAACATTCCGTTATTAGTATTTGAAGACGTTCCAGGATTCTTACCGGGCACTGATCAGGAATGGCATGGCATCATCACCAACGGTGCAAAATTATTATATGCATTCTGTGAAGCAACCGTCCCACGCGTTACCGTGATCACACGTAAAGCATACGGCGGAGCTTATGACGTCATGAACAGCAAGCACATTGGTGCCGACATGAACTACGCTTGGCCATCGGCGGAAATCGCTGTAATGGGAGCCAAAGGAGCTGTTGAGATCATTTTCAAAGGCGCAGAAGATCTGAAAAAGAAAGAAGAAGACTACATCGAACACTTCGCGAACCCTTATAGGGCCGCTGAACGCGGCTATGTGGACGAAGTGATCAAACCCGAAGATACCCGCGAAAAATTGATCCGAGCTTTTGATATGTTAAAAAATAAAGTGGCTAAGTTGCCTAAGAAGAAACACGGGAATATACCTTTGTAGCCCCCCCCCGACCTCACCCTAGCCCTCTCCTTGTTCCAGGAGAGGGAATTTGTTCACTCCCAATAATTTGTTAAATCTCCTGATGAGAAATCTTGTTCAAGGAGAGAGAATTTGTTCAACCTATTAATTTGTTAAATCTCCTGAAGAGAAATCAGGGTTAATTTACTATTTATGGATGTACATAATCGACGATATTTATTGGAAATACGGAGAAAACTCCGAGCTGATTCAACTCTTGTAGAAGAGGTTTTATGGCAGGTTATCCGCAACAGAAAATTAGGTGGTTTAAAATTCAAACGGCAGCACAGTATAGGGAACTATGTTGTGGATTTCTATTGTGCAGAAAAAAGATTGATCGTTGAATTAGATGGAGAATACCACAACAGCCCCAATCAACGTAAAAAAGACATGCTCCGGGACCAAAATTTAAAAGAAATGAATTTTCGGGTGCTTCGAATAGCCAACAAGGAGGTCATCTATGACTTAGAGAAGGTAAAAACTTTACTTTTATCTTATCTCACTCCCGACCCTTCTCCTTGAAAAGAGACGGCCAGAAAATTATTACATTAATTAAACGTCAGAAAACTTATTTCATTCCTATCACAGCCATCATTCTACCTGTAACACCTTTTTCTTTCCTGTGAGAGAAAAAGGTGGCGTTGTTTCCGACCGTACAGTAATCGGTAATTTCTATGTTCCCGGGAAGAACTCCGAAGTCGAGTAATTGCTGTTGATTGGTTTTCTTCAGATCCACGAACCATTTTTGTTTCTCTTCGTCAAAGCGTTTTTGAGAAACATCAAAATGTGCTGCCACCTCAGCGCCCACTTCAAAATTTGCATAAGAGATGCAAGCTCCGATGAATGCTTTGCAATCCTTCCCTTCTGTGCCGTATGTTTCTTTCATCAACCGAAGTGTGTGTTCTACAATATGTGCAGCTGTGCCTTTCCATCCGGCATGAACTGCCGCTACTGCATTGTTCTTTGTATCGTAGATAAGAACCGGCGTGCAATCGGCGATGGAAACTACGAGAAAAATGTTCTTTTTGTTGGTGATCTGAGCGTCGTAGCCTTCTCTCCTGCCCGGTTCATTTGCGATCAACACTTTGTTGCCGTGAACTTGGTGGCTGATGGAAAGCTGCTCCTTCTGAATCCCTAATCCGCCGAAAAACAAGTCGCGGTTCTTTAGGACGTTCTCTTCCTCGTCTTTTACCGACAATCCCAGATTCAGAGAGTTGAAGGGCTCTCCACTCACTCCGCCCAGACGGGTGCTTTGCGCTGCTATGATGGAGGAACCGAATATGGTGGGCTGAAGGATCATGCTGCAAAGATACGGCAAGGTTTCTCGCAGATCACGCAGATTTTCGCAGATTTTGAGGCCATTTTTTCGTTTCTTTGCAGTGATTTAAAAAATAAGCAGATGAACATTTTAATTCTTGGATCCGGGGGGCGCGAACATGCTTTTGCTTGGAAACTGGCACAAAGTAAAAGGTTAGGGAAACTGTACATTGCTCCGGGGAATGCCGGGACTTCATCTGTCGGCATCAACGTTGCCATTTCCGTAACCGATTTTGAATCCATCAAAAAATTTGTGCTGGAGAATGCGATCAACATGGTCGTTGTCGGACCGGAAGATCCATTGGTAAAAGGCATTTATGATTTCTTCCAGGCAGACGCGCAATTAAAAGACATTCCTGTGATCGGCCCGCAAAAAGCCGGTGCGGAGCTAGAAGGCAGCAAGGATTTTTCAAAAAAGTTCATGATCCGCCACAACATCCCGACAGCACGTTACGAGACATTTACAAAAGATACTTTGGCGGACGGATTAAAATTCCTGGAAACGCTGGAGCCGCCTTATGTTTTGAAAGCGGACGGATTAGCTGCAGGAAAAGGCGTTGTGATTCCTACCACTTTGGAGGAAGCAAAAAAAGAACTCACAGAAATGTTGGCCAATGCAAAATTTGGTGCGGCATCTGCAAAAGTAGTGATAGAAGAATTTTTAAAAGGAATTGAACTTTCGGTTTTTGTATTGACGGATGGAAACTCCTACAAGATATTGCCCTCAGCAAAAGATTACAAACGCATAGGCGAGGGCGACAAAGGATTGAACACCGGTGGAATGGGAGCAATTTCCCCCGTCCCGTTTGCTGACGAAGCCTTCATAAAAAAAGTGGAAGAGCGAGTAATCATTCCAAC
>JBKJQG010000351.1:0-3830 GCA_046594925.1 Bacteroidia bacterium | reverse complement strand
ATCCATTGTCCGGGAGATTTAAAATATCCTCTGTACCAATGGTAGTATGTATAATTAAATGAACGTGCTGCCCTAAACGATTGGTTGTAATTTCTTCGTTACCGTTACTAATCGTTTTTGAATATTCGATCACAAAAAAATACATAAATACTAAATCCTCTTTAAAGCACATCTCTTTAAATGAACTAAGATGTTTTCCCATTCTGAATTGAAGATCCTTTGCATGAATTGTTTCCAATGGATTAATGGTGATGTGATACAGCGGTGCGTTTTTTCTGATCGTAGTAAAATCACGAATGATTCGAGCTTTTAAAGCTTCTTGTTTTGGCTTCCCGGTGTTTTCAGTTGTTGTCATTTTTTCTTTAGTTTAATTAATAGTCAAAGGACAGCTCAAAGAGCCGGCTTCAATATCAGTACAGCATTTTATTGCCAAAATCCTTTACCGCAGTAAGGTCTGCCAGCCACTCACGCTTTTAATTTTTTATGATTGCTTCTTATTTCTTTTAATCTTTCCTTCCTGATTTGTAAATCCAGTATTTGGACATCCAGCCATAACTCCTTTCTTTTTTTATCAGCGAAAGGCAGTTTTTGATATTGTTCGTATGTTTTTTTGCGCCTAGCATTAAGCATTTGTACCCTCTTGTTCATACTTTACAATTTGTTGTTTTGCATACTCCACTAGCCCAATTACAGGATAGAGTTTTTTATTCTGAAAGGATCTCACCTCAGCACTGTTATACGATTTGAGCAAGCCACGAATTTCATCCTTTGAAACGCCAAGTCGTTCCCTGAGCATAAATGAATCGAGATATTTTTGATCATCAATTAAATAGTAAGCTTTCATTTTCTGTTTCTCCTTTCCATTTTGTTGAGGTGAGCTTTAAATTCTTTTATTATTTCCGGATCATCATCATCCACTTCATCAAAGTCCGGGAAATCTTCATCCGTTTCATGCTCTACATCATTTTTTTTCGTTACCGGTGTTTTCTTTTTCTTTAGTTGTTCCGGTGATGGTTTTTCGATGCTTTCATCGTTATCCACCTCTTCGTCATCAGCTTCATCCATCTTTACATTAACAGGTTTTTTCCTTTGTTCAACCGGTTCACATGGCGCTTCATTTCTGATGAAGTCTTCAAATAATCTCAGATATTTCATATAAGTCATTGTTTTTTTTCGACTGATTTGATCAGCCGTTTACTATATATTAATTACTCGATTCGTGTTTTTTCTTTTTTGTTTTTGATCCTGTGATCTTATTTAATTTGTGATCCCGTAACCATTGCCTATACGGAGAATTTGCTATTTTCTCAATGTACTCGTCTTCTAATTCTCCGCCTAATAGATGGTATGTCAAAACGGTTTCAATCGAACCGAAGCTCAATTTGTCATCACCTGCAACTTCGATGGCTGCACCAACAGATTTTTCCATACAGAATAAGATGAGACCTGTTTTTACCCTATCATAACTCAGATAGTTTTTCACGCTGCCGTATTTTTCGTTTAGCCAACTTATGATGTTCCCGGAGCTTTTATCCTCTTCTAAATACATAAATGCGTACAGCTCAGGATTTACATCCACATTGAGATTGGTAAGAAACAGGGGTAATATCGTGTCGTTCTCTGGCCATCCGCTTCTGCCTTCATCTATATCAAAAAAATCAATCTCATCGTTCTCAAATTCCTGGAACATCTCTTCCATTTCATTATACCGGGATAAAAGACTACTGAAAATTCTTGTGTCCATACTGCCTTTCAAGGCTTTTTCAATTGATCTTTCATTGTTCGTTAACCATTTGCTGAATTCATTTTCTTGCGTTGTCATTTTTTATGTTTTAAAAGTTATTTTCCAGACTGAGTGCCCGGCTCCGGTAGTTGTATAACTGGTGTTTTAAAAAGTTGTCGTAATATCAACAGCAGTTATCAACAACCGGTTAATAAACTACTATAAGCCTTTATGAAAGCTGGATTGTACACTGAAAAAGAAATACAACAAATTGAATGGTTAGATTCAAATGGGTTCAGCTATGAATTTGATTTTCCAAGCCCTGGTCGGTGCCAGCTATTAATCATACATCGAAACAAGGTCATTTTTAAGAAAAGGGCTTCGATCTCAGGCATTAATGCGTATGGATATGAGTTTATCTATGAGTTTAGCAGAAAGTACCTCCGGGAGCTTAAAATCGACTCAATTTTAAAGTGAAACTATCGCCTTATTTAGGATCATCCTAAATTTCACAAAACCTCAACGTTCGGTTAGGTGGCGTGCAATATTCTCCTTCCATTAGCCAAGTCAATCAAAAACTCAAAAAATATGGAAGCAACTGCAATCTCTTACTATCGTGTATCAACTAATAAACAATCATTAGGGCTTGATGCACAAAAAGAAATGGTGGACAAATACACCAAAGATCGCTATGATGTTATAGCAGAATACAGTGAAAAAGAATCAGGTAAGAACAATAGCAGGCCAGCACTATTGAAAGCTTTAGAACACTGCAAGGAATCAAACTCCGTGTTAATAGTAGCAAATCTTTCTCGATTGTCCAGAAATCTCACGTTTTTGTCGCAGCTTATGGATGCTAATATTTCCTTTATTTGTTGCGATATGCCACAGGCAAATTCTCTAACCCTGAATCTGATGGCAGTTTTAGCACAGCAGGAAAGAATGTGGATATCCGAAAGAACATCATTGGCTTTGGCAGAACTAAAGAAGAAAGGTGTTAAGCTGGGTTCGCCACAAAACCTAACAATGGTAGCTACATTGAAAGCAGCAGAAGCAAATAAGAAGAAAGCCGCTACCAATACAAACAACATCAAAGCAAAGAAGGTAGTTAATCTTTTGAAAGCTCAAGGCAAAACATTATGGCAGATAGCCCATGAATTAAATACCGATGGGTTCTTGACTTCAACGGGAAAAAAGTTCAAAGCAGAACAAGTACGAAGACTTTTAAAAATAAACACCCCTCAACTTTGTTAGTCTTTTCGCATAGAAAGGGAAATGACTAACATGGAATATAATTTAATCCCGAAATTCGATAAGCATCTCACACCGGAGCTGCGTGAACCGCTATTGAATTCATATGGCTTCGATCTTACGGATGAAACACGTATTGGATTTACATTCGGCAAGCTGAGGTTTACCATACACGGATTCAGACCCACCGCACAATATGACACGCTTATTACAACTATCAAAGTGGCTCTGCACCCACATACTAACGATGCTTATACACACATTCAAAAACTTGACTTGTTTCTTACAGACCGTTTGGATAAGTATTGCCGGGATGCAGCAAGCCAGTTAAAAGATACTCAGATAAACGATATTAAAACAGCGCTGTATTCATTGCGTGAACGCCTGGACAAGTTCCGGCACGATGAATTAAAAAGAACCGGGCAGGTTAAGAGCATTGCACTTTCAAAGAAAGAACAGGAAGAAGCAATGTTTTACTTAACATCAGATAACATACTGGACAGCATTGAAGGTTTGCTGGAACAGGCTGGTATTGTTACAGAGAAAGAAAAAGCAGTGCAGTTATTTTTCATTCTGCTTTCAAGACATTTGGATAAACCGCTGCACGCATTGTTTCAAGGCTCCCGGCAACTTTCAAAAATGCTTATGGACACAGTCGGTATGTGTGTTCCTGATGAACAGATACACACCTATACCAGTATGAGTGCCAGTTCCATTTATTATACTTCAAATAAAAAAAGCTGGAAAAATAGTGTGTTGTATTTGTCAGGCATTGACAAACACTTCAAGGGTGCAAGTACCATAAAAGAATTTATTGAGAACGGAGTCCTGAAACGTTATACTACCGAAGCCAATT
>JBKJQG010000236.1:0-12980 GCA_046594925.1 Bacteroidia bacterium | reverse complement strand
CCTAACTCTTATTCCGCCAATCACTGCGAACATCTTGCCTTCTGGTACATCTTCTGTCTTGCCAAATGCATAGATATTCTTATCCTTATAATAACTGCGGTAAGAAAAACAGATACTGCTCAGGTAAAATGTATTTCCGCGATTGAGCCGCGACGTATCCAGATCAAAGGAAGGACGTTTAACATATTGCATATTGTAAACGCGACTTGCAATAAGCACACGGGGATCTGCGTAGGCATTGAACCGGCCTCTCTTCACTGTAAAACCCCGACCCATCCAAACATCCTCTACATGATACCTTGCGTCAAAATATTCGGTCTTGGCATCCTGAACGGTGTAAGCCAATTTTTGATGAGTGGTACTCACATTCACTCCACCGGCCCATTTGACCAAAGGGGAAAAGAAACCACGGTCAAAATTCACCCCCACTCCTTGGTTGAATGTTGAGGCGTTGTAAAATAGAGTTCCGGCCACATAAGTTCGCCGGATGTTGGGTATCAGGTAACTTCCGTTCGAAGTCAGGCTGTTGTTTGTCTTCAGATTGAATGCGATTGCATTCCTGAATTGATGTGTCAAACCAAGCACATTGGTCTCACTGAATTCAGCATTGTTCTGTGTCGGGCTAACGTTGGCGGAACCGTTAACTGTCCAAAGATCCCGCACAGTTACAAGCACGTCCAAACTGTCCTTTTTCTTAGAGTTAAATGCCGTTCCGATCTTTGCTTCCGCTACGTAAATGGATTGCCTCAACAATCGTTCACTCTCTATAACGCGGATGGAATCGAATTTGTCACCTTCTTTGAAAAGCAATTGGTTGATGATGGCAGACTGCCTGGTGGTAAAATGTGTTTTATTTCCAGCTCTTTCCAGCCAGTTGCGTCCGACCGCTACCGTGTCTCCTATAACCTTCCCAAGCGGATCGATCGTAACAATACGAATCGTCCTAATGATCTTTCCGTGCTGCTTTTTATAATTGGGCTTCGGCGATGTTCTTTTTACGGAAGGTGGCCTCACCCCTACTTCTGTTTCTATCTCCCTGAAAGCTGTCCGGTAAAGCCAATGGGTCAACGTCCTTTTGTAAGCAAATTTTTGCAGCTTTTTAAAAAGCAGTGCAGAATCCTTCTGTGAAATGGTATCATTTTTTGATTTTGTTTGTGAAAAAGACTGAACAAAAAGAAATAGAAAAGTAGTCGTTAAAAAGAACCAACGGAAATCCAACCCCAACCTCTTTGATTTAGGGCAACACAATGCCTTCGAAATAAGCTTTCTAATAAGGCATTCAAGAATCCGAAAAGCTACATACACCCCATGCATTGTTCTTTATTTGTATGTAAATGATTCAAAAAAAATTCAATCTCATGCTAAATGTATGCATTCAAATTCGTCATTGGTCACTATAAATTTTAATTATAAAATTATACCTCCTTGACCTTTCTTGATTTTTTATTCGGCCAAAAGGGATTTCGAATAGCCGTTTCCAACTCTCATAATCTCTTCAGCCATTAAAAATATCCTCTGAACGAATTGTTCTTATTGATATGCGGGACTCTCCATAAATTTGTTTCATAACTAAAATACAGTTCAGACATGTACGAATTGAGCAAGAAGATCCTCGCGAACGTAAGTTTTGACAACGTTCTCTTCAAAAAAGAACTATTGAAAGCGCTTCAATGGATTCGGGAAGAAGAAATTAGTTTATTACAAGCGTGGTGCATTGACACATTTGGAAACACCCACAGAGATATCATCCACACTGTGTTTCAGATGAACGGTGGCCTGTCAATGTCGGCGTAAAAAGGGAATCAATACGCTGCTTTTTGAGCTATCCAAACCGCAACTTTAACGAATATGCTGGAGAGTATGCTGGATCTGAAGATACCTTTGAACTGTAATTTTAATGCTACCCTGATTATTAACTTTTTAAACCTTAAAGACAATGAAAGACACAAAAAATGGACAAGCGACTCCAGGGAGCCGTACCACAGGAAAAATGAATGGCACAGAAGTGACCGCAAAAAAAAACAATCCGACAACTGAAAAAACCACCACAACTGAAAAAAGTAAGACGGTGCAAAACACTCAAAATGACGATGATCAGTTGAGAGGTAATAAAACTCCACATAAGACTGACACACCAGTAGCGAACAAAAACAACAAAACCACGGAGAACAACCCGCAAGGTAACCTCAACGGGGGAAGGAATAATACCGGGCCGAATTCCAAAAAATCAGGTCTGAATACTGAAAACACCGACACACTGGAAGGTGAAGACGTAGACGATGATGACGATGACAACGATTTAGACCGTTACGATACGCCTGTGGCAGAAGACGAAGATGATGATGCAGATTATGAGCTGGGAGAAGACGAGAATGACAACAACACACGCGACATCGAAAGCTAAAGCGTTCATTTGAAATGAGAAGTAGGACCCAAAGATTCCTTCAACGTATGGGCATCTTTTTCAGGTAGTGCTTTAAATTTTAGAATCGAAAGTATGCCGCCAAAGGCGGCATACTTTTTATCACTTATGGAAATTTGATCCTCTTTCTATGAAATTCAAATACAAAGACACGGGAAAATTATTCAAATCAACGGCCCGGGAATGGAATGAAAAAGATCCGTTCAGACAAAGTGCCGTAATTGCATACTATGCTGTATTCAGCATTCCGGGACTTTTGGTGCTAATCATCAACATCGCAGGGTATTTTTTTGACAAGCAAGCAGTAAACGAAAGTATACTCACACAAATTGCAGGCACTATGGGAAGCGATACCGCCGACCAGATGAAAGAGATCCTTATAAAATCTTCCGAATCAAAGGCCACAATATGGAGCACCATCATCGGTATGCTTGTATTGGTGATTGGTGCAACAGGAGTTTTTGTGGAAATGCAGAAAACGTTAAACCAGATTTGGGAGGTGAAAGCAGTGCCAAAAAAAGGAATAATGGCATTTCTCAGATCCCGGCTTTTTTCATTTGGGCTCATTCTGGCCATTGCATTTCTGCTACTCACCTCGCTAGTGATCTCTGCTGTACTTGCGGCCGTGAGTGACTGGATTAAAATCGACAGTTCTGCAATTCTCCTTGCTATTTTCAATGTGCTTAATTTCGTCATTTCGATCGCTGTGATCTCCGTACTGTTTGCACTGATGTATAAGATATTACCCGATGCAAAAATAAAATGGAAAGATGTCTGGTTTGGAGCATTTCTGACCGGTCTGCTATTTACAATAGGAAAAACTGCGCTCGCCATGTATTTCGGAAAAGCAGAACCAGCATCGGCCTATGGTGCAGCAGGCTCAGTCGTATTAATCCTTCTCTGGGTCTCCTACTCATCCCTCATTGTTTTTTTCGGAGCACAATTCACCGCAGAATACTCGAAGTTGTACTCCGGAAAAATTCAACCTACGGAACTTGCAAAAAAACAAACTACAGCAAAGGGTGTGTGAATAGTATAACTTATTCGAAAATTTCTGTAATGTTTCATAGATTCAACTTATTCAACTTTGACAAAAAAACTCACCATTAAATCAGAATGACCATGGAAAATTTGACTGAATTTGACGGACAGTGGAACGAGATCATTCCCAAGCTAAAACAAAAATTTGAAAAGCTGACCGATGACGATCTCCTATTGGATGACGATCACTTGCTCCTAGAGGGCAAACAGCATGAATTATTGGAAAGGTTGCAGCAAAAACTAGGCAAAACAAAAAAAGAGGTCTGCGATCTACTCCATGATTTGTTGAAAAGAAAAGCAACCTACACTCCTCAGCCCTTATAATTGAAAACCTGCTCGCCAAAAAAACAGGCCCTCGGCTATAAAAAAGGCAGGGTCAACGAATTCTAAACAAAATATGCAAAAAGCACTATTAAACTTGCAACAGAAACCCATAAAATAAATGTCATGAAAAATTTTGTCTTTTTACCAGCCGCACTCCTTATGATCACCACAGCTGTGACCAATTTAAGTGCCCAATCCAGCAAATCAGCAACAACGGCTTCCTCAACGGTTAAATCAGATCCGGCAACTAAAAAAACCGCTACTACTGCTACCGTGGAAAGGTCATTCATGGATCGCTATTATGAAATGAAAGGATCTTACCCAGGATCTTCGACCCTTTTCGGTCATTATGCGGCAGCTTCTTGTTCAAAAGAAACCTTCATGTCGCGTTACAACAAAATCAAAGGATCTTATCCCAAGCTGACAGACGCATTTGGAAATTATGCCGCATCTGATTACGACTTGGACGCATTCATAAAAAGATATTATGAGATCCGCGATTCGTACCCGGCTTTGGCGAAATGCTTTTCCGACTACGCAGGGTGCAAAAAAAACTTAACAGAATTCGTTAAGCGCTACTACCAGATAAAAGATTCTGCACCAGATCTGGTCGATTTTTACGGAGAATATGCAGCATCGGACAATACATTGCCTGAATTTTCAGCAAGGTATTATGGCATCAAAGCCACCAACGCCAGCATGAAAAACTACTACGGAGAATATGCAGGGTCTACAAGAAAGCTTACAAAATAGACGACTTATAAAACTCCGGTATGCCTTGGCAGACCGGTATTTTTGTCTAACTAAGCTGAAAAATTTATCCGAAATATTTTTTTCAGAAATGTCAAACATAATCACTAAACACATGCAGACTTTCAACCTCCACAAATCCAAAAGCGAAAGCTATCCCAATACAAAAACGCTTGACAAGTCAAACGAACCGGCTTACACCTTTGACACAAAAGACCTACCAAAAAATATAGTGCAGGAAAAGTCGAAACAACAAAGTGAAAAAACAGGGTTTGACATCCTTGACATTTGCTCGGACGAAAAATATCCGGACGGAGACAATCCAGCAATGGTATCAGACTTCCTAAACGATTTCACGGAAGAGAAGATGCAGCTGGATGGCACACAACGCGCCGTATTGGAATTGCTGAAAGATTATAATGAAGCAAAACAAAAAGCAGAAGAAGCCACCCGCCTGAAAGAAGTATTTCTCGCCAACATGAGCCATGAGATCAGGACACCATTAAATGCCATTATGGGCTTTTCCGACCTTCTCTCAAAAAGAGAACTTGGTAAGCAAGAAAAGGAATTTGTTAAAACGATCAAGTCGTCGGGAGAGAACCTGTTGGCCATTATCAACGATATCCTTGACATATCAAAGATCGAAACGGGCATGATGCGCTTCGTACATAAAAAATTTAAGCTCCAGGACGTTTATAAATCCGTGCAGGAAAGTCTACGACACAAAGCGGAAGAAAAGCACCTTACCCTATCATTCACGAGTGAAGAAGATGTTCCGGCAAAATTAACCGGAGATCCAACCCGTCTGATTCAGATCATCACCAACCTCACCGAAAATGCCATCAAATTCACTCGGAAAGGGAAAGTCGAGATCAGCGTGAACGTCGTGCAAAATGAATCAAGTTTAAATCAGCAGAGGAATCCGGACCTTACCGTCCTTCAATTTTCAGTAACAGATACCGGAATAGGAATTCCCAAAAACAAATTGAAATCCATTTTTGAAAGATTTCAGCAAGCAGAATCCCACACAACAAGAAAATATGGAGGAAGCGGATTGGGCCTGAGTATAGCGAAACAGCTTGTTGAATTACAAGGAGGCTCGATCTCCGTTAAAAGTCAACTCAGAAGCGGTTCCGTATTTTCATTCCAAATTCCCTACCAGCTTTCAGACGAACCATTTTCTGAAACGACAACCGAAACAGAGGCATTCAACATCACTGATCTGTCGAAACTGAACATCCTCTTAGTAGAAGACAATAAGCTCAATGTAAGGCTCATCTCCAGCCTTTTTTCAGAGAACAACCTGAAGCTGGACGTGGCGGAAAATGGTCATGAAGGAATAGAAAAACTGAAACAAGCCCATTTTGACATCATCTTGATGGACATGGAAATGCCAGTAATGGATGGCTACGAAGCCACCACAGTCATCCGCACAAAATTAAACAATAACATTCCAATCATTGCTATGACCGCTCATGCAATGTCCGGTGAAAAAGAAAAGTGCCTGGGGCTAGGGATGGACGACTATATTTCTAAACCCGTAAACGCAAATCTCTTATTTGAAAAAATACATGAACTTACCAGTAATCCACAAACGCGATGATAGAAAGTCATTCTAAAAAAGGCAACTCTACAAAAAAAAATGTGAGTACCGCAGAAAAGGTATGCGACTTGGACTACCTTATTGACATGATGGGAGGCAAAAAGAAGTTAGTGAAAGGTATCATTGATGACTTTCTTTTGCAGATTCCAAAGGAATTGCAAAGTATGAGCTACGCCGTAGAGCGATCGGAATTCGGAATCATCAAGAGATATGCCCACTCGCTCAAATCAACTCTTTCCATTATGGGTATTTCCACCACATTGCCTGTCTTGCGTGAAATGGAAGAATTGGGAACAAAGGCAGCAAACATAGAGAGGATAAAAGAATTGAATGACGAACTGAATCAAACCTGCAAGTTAGCCATCCAGGAAATCCAAAACGACATGCACCATTTCGAATAAAATACAAATAGAATAATCCCTAAGAACATGAACATAAAAACGATCTATATAATTGAAGACAATGAATTATATGCAAAGTCACTGCAAACGTTTATCGCGAATCGTTTTCAGCAGATCACCAGCATTAAAACCTTCCGAATAGGAGAGTTATGCCTGATAGAGCTGCACAACAATCCCGACATCGTGATCGTAGATTATTATCTCAACTCAAAATATCCGGATGCACTAGATGGATTAGAGATCATAAAGCAGATCAAAGCGAAGAAGCCGAAGACCCACATCATCGTGGTAAGCGGACAGGAAAAAATAAACGTTGTTTCAGAAGCGATCAAGGAATACGATTGTCTTTACGTTGAAAAAGACCGGAGCTCATTTGAAAAAGTAGCTCAGCACATTGACGAACTGTTGGAAGCTTCCCTTGAACACACGGAAGAAAATTAAAGAAATTCTGACACCTAGCTACCGATTATGGCCTTTCGCCGAATAAATATGTCTAGCGCAAATTTCCGAATTTAAATTTGTTCCATAATTAAAAATTTAACCCACATACTCACACATTATGAAAGACACACTCGAATTAAAAGGAAACTGGAATAAGCTGAAAGGAAAGCTTAAACAAAAGTATGCACAACTCACTGATGATGATTTGATCTACGAAGAAGGCAAACAAGAGGAAATGCTTGGTAAAATTCAAACGAAGCTTGGCAAGACCAAGCAAGAGTTTGAAAAGCTATTGTCAGAAATAGGTTAAACATCATTTGCAAAAGAGACCGCTGACCCGGGGTCAGCGGCATCTTTTTAATATAAAAATCAAATAAATCTAAAATAAACTAATTTTTAAAACAAATCTCATGAAAAATCCAATTTTAACCCTCGCTCTTACGCTGTTCGTAGGAGGAACTATGATGACTAGCTGCTCATCAGAGCAAAAAGTAGACAATGCAAAAGAAAACGTAGAAGAAGCAAAACAGGATCTCAATCAGGCAGAAATTGATTACGCCAGAGAATATGAGAAGTTCAAAATGGAATCTGATCAACGTATCGCCAAAAATGAAGAAGACATCGCACAATTAAGAATGGAAGGCAGCAAGTTGAAACAAGAGACAAAAGCAGACTACGAAAGAAGAATCACTGAACTGGAAGAAAAAAACAATCAATTAAAAGTTGAAGTGAAAGAATACAAAGGCGAAGACAATGAAAAATGGGAGTCGTTCAAACGCGAGTTCAATCACGACATGGATGAATTGGGAGCAGCTTTGAAAGACATAGGAAAAAACAATACCAAATAGTATTTAAAATTCTTATAACTAATAAAGAAGGAAATCATGAAAAGATCGATCATTTTCCCACTTGTGTTTAGTCTTTTGACACTCACATTGGGTATCAAGGCGCAGGACAGAGAAACACCGGAGAAATATGGTAGAACACTAAACCTGGGTGCAGGAATTGGTTATTATGGCTACGTTGGGCATGCCGTTCCTATTGGCGCAATTAACTATGAATTTGACGTGTTCAAAAATTTCACGCTTGCACCATTTGCCGGAATATACAGTTATCAAAGCTCCTATTACTGGGGAGATCCGTATAAACCTTCCGGCGACCCAACCTACCGCAAGTACAGCTACCGTTCTACTGCAGTACCGATTGGATTAAAAGGCACTTATTACTTCGATGGACTGTTCAAATCCAATTCAAGATGGGATTTTTACGCAGCAGGTTCTGCAGGTTTTGTGTTCAGGAAAACAGTTTGGGAGAGCGGCTACTACGGTGATGTGCACGTTCGCGAAACAGCAAGTCCTTTATACTTGGATGCACACATCGGCGGAGAATACCACATGACGGAAAGAACAGGATTTTTCGTAGATTTGTCCACTGGAGTATCGACTGTGGGCCTTGCATTTCATTTCCAATAGAAATATGAAAACTGAAAGAAAGCCCTTTCCACCGAGGATCCAGACCGATAACGGTTCCGACAAAACGCGTCCCGACAAAGATGCCGATAAAACCGGAACCGATAACGATTCAGACGCCACGGAAATCAGGAAAGGCAAAACACGTTTCAGTAAAAAGCACAAAGAAGTAGATCCGGATACAACCGGCATCGATACAGATGCCGACAACACAAAAAAAGAAACTAAAAATAAAACCTCTAAAAAATAAAAAAATGGGAAATTTACTCTATGCCATTGCGGTAATATTGGTCATCGTCTGGGCAATCGGATTCTTAGGATACGCAGCCGGAGGGATCATTCACGTACTGCTTGTAATCGCAGTGATCGCAGTCCTTTTAAGGTTGATCGGCGGCAACAAATCAGTTTAAGACAAAGACGCATCCATAAAAATATGGATGCGTCTTCATTTTTACAAATAAGTGTAATGCGAAGAAAAACACTGATCATTACATTTCTTTTATCGGGTTTCTTAATGACTGTCAGGGCACAGGATCGAAGCACCGTTAAAAAAAGTTCTTTAGTTAAAACAATCCGCGACATTCCCCACGAAACCTTTCGCGAGAAATTGCTATGGCCACACCGGAGCGTTACTTTCCAAGTAACGAAAGAGCGTCCGGTAAAGTATGACACCGCATACATCAAATCCAACTATAAACGAGTGGTCATAACTCTACCTCTTTCCAGCCGGTTTCTTCAATTCAGCCTCATCGATCACAAAAGCGGACATAAACTAGTCTTCTCTCCTACACTTCAATCCAACATCGGGCTCAGCATCAGCTCCCGCTGGGCAAGTTTCATTCTCAACAGCGGTGTAAAAGTATACAGCGGAGATGAAAGCATCAAAGGCAAGACTGAGTTCCAGGACTACCAGCTCAACTTGTTTGGAAGAAAGACCACTACCGACATGTTTGTTCAATATTACAAAGGATTCTACATCAAGAACTCGAGAGACTACAGCACCTATAGCAGTGATAAGCCATACGCCATACGTTCAGACGTATATGCCATTCACATGGGAGTAAGCACTTACTACATTCTCAATCACAAGAGATTCTCCTATGGAAGTTCATTCGCTTTTGTCGAACAACAGAAAAAGAAGGCTGGTTCATTGCTTATTGGAATATACTATTCTTATTTTAACGTCAGCTCAGACTCTTCTCTCATTTCGCAACCTTTCCGCTACGAATTCGACACTACCTCTTTGATCCGCGGCGGTCAGACACATGACTTCGGAATAAACCTCGGTTACATCTACACATTGGTATTCCTGAAAAAATTCCAGGCAACAGCCTCCGTTGTTCAAGGTTTCGGAGGGAAACACCTTGCTTACCGTTACGAGGATGGAAACACTTCAAATCGCCTGAGTGGCGGGGCCGGAAAGCTTCATCTCCGTCTTGCGGTAAAATACGACACCGGCAGGTACTTTGTCAGCGCCATGGGAATGCTTGACTATTTTCTGTTCAGCGACTTCTCATCCTCCAGCCTGGACTACAGCTTCGGGAAAGTAATGATTTGCACGGGCTACCGGTTCTCGGTCCTGAAAAAAGAAAAGAAACTGCTCCGAAAACTCAAGTTGGTCGACTATTGATGAATGTGTGAATAATATAACAAAATCGAAACATTCTGTAACGCTTTTTAGAGTAAACTTGTGCAACTTTGAATCGTGATAAATCAATCGCAATAAATAATATATATAAACAATTTAAAACAAAAAATTATGAGCAGCACAGGAAAAGTATTACTGGGTGTATTAGCAGGCGTAGCCGCTGGTGCATTATTGGGTGTATTATTTGCACCGGACAAAGGTTCTGAAACCAGAAAAAAAATTGCTAAAAAAGGATCTGACACCGTAGATGATCTGAAAGAAAAATTTGAAGATTTATTGGGTAGTTTGAACGAAAAAATGGATGCTGTAAAAGAAGATGCAGGTCATCTTTACGAAAACGGAAAACACAAGGCTGCCGAAATCAAAAAAGAAATGAAATCCGGAATGAGCTAATTCCTTATCTTGTAAAACACCCCATAATAAAACATAAAACATGGAACCTAACGGAAATGTCATAGAGCCATTGATTTCAAGGGCCGAAGAATACGGAAAAACAAGTCTTGAATTGATAAAACTTAAAACCCTTGACAAAACATCAGGGGTGATATCTACCGTCATTTCACGTACCATCTCTGTTTTCTTCCTCGTTCTGTTCATCGTAATAGTTAACATTGGACTATCACTTTGGTTGGGCGAATTGCTTGGAAAATCGTACTATGGATTTTTCTGCGTAGCCGCATTTTATGCTTTATTATGGGGTGTTTTACATTTTTTTATGCACGACTGGGTAAAAAAGCAGATCGGCAATTCCATCATTTCTGAAATGCTTAACTAACATGGAAAAAATAACTACCATCGAACAGTTGAAAAAAGAAATCATCTTGCTTGAGATCAAGCAAGCTCATGAACGAGCTCTTTTAAATGAACAATTCCAAATCACTTATGAAAGCCTGAAACCGGCAAATCTGATCAAGAAAACGATCAGTGACCTGGTTCATACTCCTGACCTTAAGGGCGGAATACTCAGCACTGTAGCCAGCATAGCTGCCGGTTACCTCTCTAAAAAAGTGGTGGTCGGTTCTTCTCCGGGTCCAGTAAAAAGTCTTCTGGGAAGTGCTTTACAAATGTTAGTGACCAAATTTGTCTCGAACAAGGCTGAAAGCATGAGAGCAAAACAAAATGAGGAAGATGAAGAATTAGAAAAAGATGAGTCAAATGTTCAATATACGCCAGACTAGTGAAATCAGATCTTAAATTTCCCTTTTACGCGAAGGCTTCGCTTATTTTTATTGGCTTACTCACATTTATCTGCATGCTTTATATTACTCAGGACATCATTGTTCCGATAATATATTCCACCATCATTGCAATCGCCCTCAGTCCGGTCGTTGACATACTTGAAAGAAAGGGTATGAATAGGATCATTGCTATTTCATTGACGCTCGCTTCCACCATCATCATTGTCATTCTTATCATCATTCTTTTATCCAAGCAGATCATGCAGTTTACGGATTCGATCCCAATGATGATAACAAAATTCGAAGGACTCATAGATGAGGGCGCCCTCTGGATTTCAGAAACATTCAATATTAGTCCACGGAAAGTAAATGCGTTCCTTCTGGAACAAAGAACAAAGATGATTAGCGGAAGTGGTTCCAATTTGGGACAGACACTCATGAATACAGGCAGTGTGCTAGTCGCCTTGGTTTTAGTGCCGGTATACATTCTGATGATCTTGTACTATCGTCCATTGTTATTGGAATTCATCCATAAATTATTCATGTCCACTAAGCACAAAGAAGTGAATTCAGTGCTCACTGCGACAAAAAAAATTATTCAAAGTTATCTGGTAGGGCTGTTATTGGAAGCCGTCATTGTAGCTACACTAAATTCAGTAAGCATGTTGATCATCGGAATAGAATATGCGGTTGTGCTTGGAGTGATCGGAGCTATACTTAATCTCATCCCTTATCTTGGAGGAATACTTGCTGCAGGATTGTCGATGCTGGTGGCGCTTGCAACCACATCCTCGTTTTCAACTTGCTTGATGGTACTTATATCCTTCATCATCATACAGCTGATAGATAACAATTACATCATACCAAAAGTAGTTGCATCGAAAGTGAAGATCAACGCTCTTGCATCCGTAGTCGTAGTATTGGTCGGAGGAGCTTTGTGGGGAATCCCCGGAATGTTCCTTTCTATCCCTTTGACTGCGATTATCAAAGTCATCTTCGATCACATTGAACCATTGAAACCATGGGGATATCTGCTTGGTGATACTATGCCTCCTTACCTCGGGATCAAAATCCCTTTCAAGAAAAAGGTGGAAATAAAAAAGATCACGCCTTAAAAAATAAGCTCATGGAACCTCTAAAAGAAAACTCTCCGACCAATCCGGAGCGGGTTCAGGAATTGATACTGGCCATCAAACAAGAAATTATCGCCTGGAACATCGACAGGCATTTAAAATAAATACTCCATCCTGTGATCACTCAATTAAATACCAAAAAGCAGGAAAGCAGGATCAAGGAAAATTATTCAAATTCTGCTTTGCGCAACTTCTTTCTTGAGGTATCACTCCTTACGCGCTTTGCTGCCCGCTTTTTTAAGGAAGTATTCAGGCCTCCCTATCAACTCGGAGAGCTCTTTAAACAATCGTACTTGATTGGCTGCAAATCTCTTCCATTGGTTGCTATTACCGGATTCATCATGGGGCTGGTGCTCACCATTCAGTCTCGTCCCACACTCGTACAATTCGGAGCAGAGTCCTGGCTTCCTGCAATGGTTGCCGTCTCCTTGGTGCGTGAAATTGGCCCTGTGATCACAGCACTCATCTGTGCCGGAAAAGTCGGGTCGGGCATTGGTGCAGAACTCGCTTCAATGAAAGTAACCGAGCAAATCGATGCCATGGAAGTTTCAGGAACCAACCCTTTCAAAT
>JBKJQG010000235.1:0-13270 GCA_046594925.1 Bacteroidia bacterium | reverse complement strand
GCTTGCTCCAGTCGTCCACCGTTTCATTCGTATTCAGCTTTAAACCCTGGTCTTTGTACAATCCTTTTTCCGGCCCCAGCCAGTTTAAGAAAACACTCACGCCTCTGTCGGTCTTGTAAAGATTCCCGTCGTTGTTCGAACCGCCGTATTCAAATTTCAAAAACGTTTTATCAATGTTTTCAATGATGAGGTACAAACCGATGTATTCGCTGTTGACAAATACTTTTGCATAAGCCGTCCTCGGAGCTGCCAAGCCGGCATCACGCATAAGCTTAAAGCAGATGGCATCGTGCATCAGAGAAGGGTCGTTGGTGAAATTGCTCAGGTTGATCTTTCCCAATCCGTCCAACTCCTGATTCACAAATTCATCAAAAGCAATCTTCAACGGCTTTTTCTTTCCCCGACTGATGAAGTTGTTGGAAGCATTTCCTTTTTCCCGGAAGCCACAATTGTTCATGACAATGCCGTCGAAAGTGACATTGCATTCTCGATAGATGTCGGGATATAAGACAGGGTCAAGTAAATTCTGGTCGTAGTCATAATCGAGTGTTCCGATCCAATCGGTCAAAGTCGTCTGGATGTAGATGCTGTGGAGGATGGTATCGTTGAATACGGCATTGCCGGTCTGTGCCTGTGTTTGCAGACAAAAAAGAAAGAGCAGGCAGGTCAATGCTTTTTTCATTTGTGCAGCATTCGGTGTTCACTGTTGAGGGTTGTGTAATACCTTGTCAGATTTCTTCTCATGAAATGAACTCCTATCGTTAAGTTTATTCCGGTCTGTTTGTTTTTACTAGACATATTAAATTGCATGCCGAGTTTGGCATGCAACCGCATGCGTTCATTCAGTTTTCGTTCAAAACCGGTATAAGGTTCAAAACACATCTGAGGTCCATTATTGTATTCTACACCCATTAAGTTGGCTTCGGTTCCGATAAAAAAAGCATGCTTACGGATGTAGGTGCCCTGTCCTATGTAATACTGGTAGCCTAATCCGAACTTGGTGATGGAATAGGGCCGCGCAGGAATAATCGTCAGGTGGAGGTAATACAGTTTCACTCCGCGCATCGCGAGTCCTACTTTGTATTGCATTCCGAAAGAAGTAGGAGTGATGGATTCATTTCTGAAAACCGAGAAGTAAGGTGCTTTGTACACGCCCATGTTTATGCCGCAGAAAAAGGTCTTTAATTTTTTGCCTTGAATGGTGTCGATGGTGGCCCAGGGAATGATATTGATGGATTCATCCATCTTTTTGATCTTGATTTCAGAGGTATCGCAATGGATGAGGGTTCCGGTTTGTGAGTTTCCATCCTTGAAAACAATTTCATCTGTGATGAGTCGTCTCTGATTGATGCAGCCACTCAGCAGCAGAATCGTTAGCAGTGAATAGAAAAACGGGAATGATAGTTTTTTCATCCATAAAAAATTAGGGAAATGAATCCTGTATTAGACGCAGCTTCTTATTGGGAGTTTAATCCCGGTAGCAACTTAGCCAATGGTAGAAACGAAGATACTACAATATTGCATGAGGAAGAGGGAAATTTCGCTCGGAGAGGCTCAACGGCTCTGTGAGCGGAGACGTTTCAGATTTCTCTCGATGTAGGTTTCTGTGGGGAGTAAACTTTTTTGAATGCGTTTGGCATAGCGAATGGAATCCAGGATCTCCCGCTGTTTTTCCTCAATAAGCTTTTTTTGAAACCTTGTGGTTCGGAGTGTGCGGACAACAAATCCGGAAAATGTCAGCACCAATAGCAAACCAAGGGCTGCGGACCAGATGATGATCTGCTGGAACCGGCTTTTTTCTTCAGCTACTGCCAGTTCTTTTTCCTGCTGTTCCTTTAATACGGCTTCCTTTTTCTGATAATCATATTCCATGGAAGCCTGGAGGCTCTTTTTTGTGTTCTCTTCATTGATCAAACTGTCGCGGTATAGGATCTGCATTTTGTAATTTTCAAAAGATTGCTGCATATTGCCGTTAATGCTATCAACAATGGCAAAGCCGGTGTAACATTCGACAATAATGTTCTTGTTCCCGATTTTTTTTGCGAGCTCAATTGCTTTCGTAAAATACGTCTTTGCTAGTTTTGTTTTGTTCTGTCTCAGATAAGTGATGCCGATGTTCGTTAGAGAACTGGTTGCACCTTCCTGGTCGCCGATTTCTTCTTTTATCTTGAGAGAGGCAAAGTGAGTTTCCAAAGCTCCGTTCAGATCGCCTTCTTTTGTAAGGATTTCTCCCATATTGTTGTATAAAGCGGAAACGCCCTGCATGTTGCCTATTTCTTTCCATATTTTCATGGAGGCTTCATAGTTTTCCAATGCTTTTTTTGTATTTCCTTGTGCCAAATAAACATTTCCAATGTTCATATAACAGTTTCCAAGTCCGTGTTTGTCGCCGATCTTGCCTTTCATTTTCAACGCAAGCAAGTTGTTTTTCATTGCCAATGCATAGTTTTTCTGGTAATAGTAAACCACAGCAATGTTGTTGTAGGAAGATGCAATTCTTTTGTCGTCACCTAATTCCTCACCTATTTTCAAAGCGGCAAAATAGTTGTTCAATGCTGCGGGATAATTTCCTAAGTAATCTTGGCAGATACCTATGTTATTATATGTCTTGGAAAGCAATTTTTTCATCCCCGCTTGGTCTGCGTCCGATTTCAGAGCATCTTTATAATAGTTAGCCGCCTTGGTCAGTTCTTGAATGGCTTCTATATATTTTCCTTGATCCATAATGCCGACTCCATAGTTTAATCGTGCGTCGGCGATGCCTTTTTGGTAATCCAATTTTGTAGAAAGCGTAAGTGCTTCCCGGGAAAAATAAATGGAAGTGTCAAGGTTTAATCGTTTCGTAGCTGTCGAGATCTGATTCAAAAGGTCTACTTTTGCATTGTCTTTTTTTGCAATTTTCAGCACTGCAAAAAGCGAATCCGTATTTTGGGATTCAGAGCGGAAGCAGCTGAAAGCCAAGAGCAGGAAAATACCATATTTTATGCAGCCGCTCATTTTTCTGTCAGACGGTTCAAGTTTTTTTGAATGTACTTTTCTGTCGGGAGTAAACTTTTCTGGATCCTTTTGGCATAACGAATGGAATCCAGGATCTCTTTTTGTTTTTCCTCGATGATGATTTTTTGAAATCGCGTAGTTTTCAACGAGCGTAACATGAACATAGCGAAAGCTATCACAACCATTAGGCCAAGGGCTACACACAGAATTGCGATTTGCTGAACCAAGCTTTTTTGTTCCGTCACTGCCCTTTCTTTTGCTTGTTGCTCATTTAAAACCGCTTCTTTTTTCTCGTATTCATATTTTAATTGGTTGTTTAAACTAGCCTTACGGGTTTTTTCGTTATTAATGCTATCATTATAGAAAACATATTTTTTGTGATGCGCCAAAGCTCCTGCATAATTTCCAGTAGCAGAGTCAATCTTAGAAAGGCGTATTTCCGAATCACTGATGATTTTCGGAAATCCTAATTCTTTTGCCAATACAAGTGCACTGTCTGCATACTCGCGTGCCTCAGGATATTTTTTTCTGCTGATGTATGTTCCGGCAATGTGGTTGAACAATAAGGCAATGCCTTTTTTGCTTTTTATTGCCTTGGCGATCTCTAAACTCCGGAGGTAGTACTCCAAGGCGGTTGTGTTGTCGCCGGTGTTGGCGTATATTGCCCCTATGTTACGCAAGCAACTGGAAATTCCTTTTTTGTCGCCCAACTCTTCGAGGATATTCAAACTTCGTTTGTAATAGGCCAATGATTTTTGAAAATCTTTCATGCCTGAATAGACAAGGCCGATATTGGCCAAGACATTGGCAATATTGCTTTTGTCATCTAGTTCCTGATCTATCTTTAAACTTCTAGTCAGATACTCCAATGCTTTTTTATGATCATTCTGTGAGGAATAGATAAGGCCTATGTTATTCAATGAGCCAGCTACTCCTTCTTTATCCCCGACCAATTCGCGTATTTTTAGACTTCTTTCATAATGATCCAGTGCTTTCGGGATATCTCCCTGATATTCATATATCGCTCCGAGGTTATTGAGCGACCTCGATTCTCCAGGTTTGTCAATGATTTCCACCTGGATCGCCAGGCTTTGTTTCCACGCAGCTCTTGCATTGGAAATGTCGCCTTCGTTGTAATAGATAAATCCGATATTGTTCAGGATGTCGCTGTGTAATTTTTTTGCGTTTATTTTTTTTGCTTCGGTTGCAAGGCTATCCCAAAAGCCACTGCGAAATATCGAGTAGGCTTCTCCAATCTCGAATTTTAAGCGCAGCTTGGTGCTATCGTGTTTTGCATTTTTTAGTGCGATTTGAAGAGAATCCAGTTTAGGATTTTGAGAAAAAGAAGGGGTGCTGATCAACACATACAGGAGCGTATAAGCAAGTATCCGAATGTGTTGTTTTTTCATTTTAGAGAAATCTCAGATTCGTTGTCAAGGATATTATTTTTGGCGTCTTCGCTCCTTCTCCTTCATGATCAAGCTCAGTTCTCTTCCTGTTTGTCCTTTAACCGAGGTGTTCTCCTGAGCTCTTCTGATGAGGTAGGGTAAGACTTCGTTCACGGGGCCGTAAGGCATGTATTTGGCAACGTTGTAATGTTCGTTTGCAAGGTTGAAGCTGATGTGGTCGCTCATTCCAAGAAGCTGGGAAAAGTAAACGTGTTTGTTGCCGACAAGAATGTTTTTTTTCTGCATCAGCTCTGCCAGCTTCATGGAGCTATTTTCATTGTGTGTTCCCGCGCAGATGGCTATGCGGGAAATGTTATCCGTGCAGAATGCTATGGCTGCATCGTAATCTTTATCGGTTGCTTCTTTATTGTCCTGGATGGGAGAAGGGTAGTTCTGTTCTTGAGCACGTTTGCGCTCTTTTTCCATGTAAGCTCCGCGGACCAATTTAGCACCCAGAAAATAATTTTCTTTCTCTGCCTGCTCAAAGGATTGTTTCAGATAGGGAAGGCGGTCCTTACGGTAAAGCTGGTAAGTATTGTAAACGATAGCCTTTTCTTTGTTATAAGCAGCCATCATCTGGTTGGCCATAGTGTCAATCGCCTCCTGAATCCAACTTTCTTCTGCGTCCAGAAAAATAGGAATTCCGGCAGCATTGGCGGCTTTGCAGATATTGTTTACCCGGTTTTTGATGCGCTCGTATTCGAGGTGTTCGTCGGAACTCAATGCTTTTTTTGCACTTACTTTTTCGAGCAGCTCAAATCGGCCCAATCCGGTGACTTTAAAAACGCAAAATGGGATGTGTTTGTCGTTTTTTGCTTTGTGGATGGTCTCCACGGTCTCATTGTAGCAGGCGTCAAAGTCATTTTCGGTCTCTTTTCCTTCCACGGAATAATCCAGGATGGTGCCTACTTCGTATTTCCCCAGTTCTTCAATCGCCTTGCTGCATTCTTCAATAGTCTCTCCTCCACAGAATTGCTTGAAAATGGTCGCTTTGATCAATCCTTTGATTGGCAGCTGCATTTTTATGGCAAAGGTGGTCAGGGATTTCCCGATGGAGACGAAGGCTGGATTCGAGACCATTTTAAAAAGCCAGTACGAACGGTTGAGGTCTTTATTCGATTTCCCCGAAAAGGAAACTTCCGTATTGTTGAATGATAACATAGATAATATAAATAAGCAGACAAATATAGTAAAATACCTTGGCTCATTTGATAGGGTAAGGGTTGAGATTTTTGTTATATTTGTTTTACTACATTCTCTCATGACTGAAATTCGATCGAATACTTATTCTGTTTTTATCTCTAAGGACATAACAAAAGAGATTAACCGTTTTTTGAAGTTGAACAAGGCGAAGCATTCGAAACTTTTTATTCTGGTTGACGAAAACTCCCTAAAATTTTGTTATCCTCAATTGGTGGAGAAAATAGAAGCCTTTGAAGACGCCGAAATCATTGAGATCGAGAGCGGGGAACAAAGCAAGACACTGGAAGTTTGTATGCAGATCTGGAGTGCTCTGAGCGAGTATGGGGCCGACCGCAAATCGCTTTTTGTAAATATTGGCGGGGGAGTGATAGGCGACATGGGAGGTTTTATTGCTTCAACTTTCAAGCGGGGAATAGATTTTATTAATATTCCAACAACGCTGCTGGCCCAGGTGGATGCGTCCATTGGCGGGAAAGTAGGAGTGGACCTCAATCATCTGAAAAATGAGATCGGCGTCTTTAATAACCCGGTTGCAGTTTTTGTGAACAGTACTTTTCTGAATACGCTTGACAAACGACAGGTTCTATCTGGCTTTGCAGAGATCATCAAACATGCTTTGATCGCCGATTTGAATTACTGGAACAAAGTGGTGAATGCCGATTTTGCGGACCTGGACTCATTTGACGAATTGATAAAAACCTCTATACATATTAAAAATACAATAGTTTCAGAGGATCCCACTGAGCGGAATATTCGCAAGGTTTTGAATTTCGGGCACACGGTCGGTCACGCCATCGAAACATTTTCGCTTGAACATGAGAACAAAAAGCAATTGCTGCACGGTGAAGCAGTGGCAGTAGGAATGGTCTGTGAAGCTTACCTTTCACACAAGATCTGCAAGCTTTCAAAAGCAGAACTTGCAGAGATCACTGCTTTTATTATTGGCCGTTTCAGGGGTGTAAAGATAGATGAAATGGACGTTCATCGGCTGATCGAGCTGATGCGGCACGACAAGAAGAATGAGAAGGGCGACATCAATTTTTCGCTTTTATCAGCCATCGGAAAATGCGAGATAAATAAAAAAGCAAAGGCGGACCAGATCATTGAGTCCTTAAAATATTATTCTGAACAACTAAAAGCAATGTCCTGATGAAGTACACCGTTTCACATCCGACTAAAAAATTAGCGGGAACGATCACCCTCACGGCTTCAAAAAGTGAAAGCAATCGCGCACTAATCATTCAGGCTCTGTGTGCAGAAAAATTCGAGATAAAGAATCTAGCAGCTGCACAGGATTCGGTTACACTGGCGGATGTGCTCCGCGCTCCGGATTCTGAAATCATTGATGTGGGAGCAGCCGGAACGACGATGCGGTTTCTGACAGCTTACTACGCTACAAAAATGGGAACGCGTACTTTGACCGGTTCCGACCGAATGAAAAAACGCCCGATCGGAATCCTTGTGGATGCCTTGCGTGATCTGGGTGCACACATTCAGTACCTCGATAAAGAAGGGTATCCTCCTCTGAAGATCACTGGCAGAGCCCTGAAGGGCGGAGAGGTAGAAATGGATGGGAATGTCAGTAGTCAGTTTATATCTGCATTGTTAATGATCTCTCCGGAATTGCAGAATGGATTGGTGATAAAATTCAAAGGCTATGTCACTTCGAGACCTTACATTAACATGACTTTGAAAATGATGGAAGAGTTCAGGGTTTACGGGCAATGGCAGGAGAATTTAATTTCGGTGAGCAAGCAAGCGTATCATAAAAAGAGCGAAGAGGATTATGCTTATCACGTGGAAGCGGATTGGAGTGCGGCATCTTATTGGTATGCCCTGGTCGCTTTGAGTGAAGAAGCAAACCTGACCATCAATGGCTTGAAATACCCGAGTTTACAAGGAGATGCGATCCTTGCCGATGTCTTCACCTTTTTCGGTGTTAAAACAGAATACATTCCGGGAGGAATAAAAATCAGCAAGAACAGGATCAAGGATGAACATTTTGGATTTGATTTTTCCGATTGTCCCGACATAGCACAAACCGTTGCTGTTGTTGTCAGCGCGCTCAACATTCCAGCCTTGTTCAACGGACTGCATACATTAAAAATAAAGGAAACCGACCGAGTACAAGCATTGAAGACCGAATTAAAGAAGCTAGGAACAGAAGTCGAAATATTGGACGACGCGAGCGTAAAAATAACTCCATCTGCCACTCTCCAGCCTCCGTCTACCATTCACACTTACGATGATCACCGCATGGCCATGGCGTTTGCCGCATTGTCTATGAAGGGTGAAGTTACGATCGATGACGGGGAAGTTGTGAAAAAATCTTATCCTGCATTTTGGGATGATCTGAAAAGTATAGGGTTTGTTGTGAAAGAAGATTAGATTTTCTTAGAAACGTGATTGAATCTCCAAAGAAGAAAGATCGCTGCAAAAGTAAGTCCCAGCGATAAACCATACCAGATGCCTTCTACGCCTAGGCCCAATCTGAATCCGAACACGTAACTCATTGGTAAGCCCAATCCCCAATATGCGATGAGGGTAATGATGGTCGGGATCTTCACATCTTTTACTCCGCGCAAAGCACCCAATCCTACAACCTGAATTCCGTCGCTCAGCTGAAAAAATGCGGCTATAACTATGAGTGAGCTGGCAATGGAAATGACATTGGATTCCTTACTGAAAAGTGTCGGGAGATAATGTTGAAAGAGAATGAATAAAAGTGCCATCAAAGCCATGAAAACGAAGACCATTGCAAAAGCACTGAATCCAGCCATTCTTACACCTTCTCGACTTTTTAGTCCGAGTTGGTTGCCAACTCTTACCGAAGCAGCCGCCGACAAACCGCTAGCCATCATGTAAGTGCTGGCTGCAATGCTGAGTGCTATCTGGTGTGCAGCTTGGGCATCCGGACTGATCCAGCCGATCATTACAACAGCAAACGCGAATGCGCCGACTTCAAATACCCATTGTAGTCCGGAAGGAATGCCAATGTTTAGAATTTTTTTCGTCAGCTCGTTTGAAATTTTTCTGAATGAAAAATCTTTCCAGTAAACCTTAAAACTCTTGTTGTAATAAACGTAAAGGAACATTGCAAGAGCCATGGCAACGCGGGAAATGAAACTGGCCCAGCAGGAACCCATCAATCCCATTTCAGGAAACCCCCAGTGCCCGAAGATCATCAAGTAGTTCAAAAGGATATTCATCAGATTGGAAGCGATAGTGATCACCATCGCCATACGCGTATAGGAGAGTCCTTCTGTAAATTGTTTGAATCCTGAAAAAATGCATAGCGGGATCATCCCCAGCATCATCACGTTCAGGAACGGAATTGCCAGATCCACGACCTCCTGTTTTTGCTGGAAAAGGTTCAGGATTGGAGAGATTGAAAAGAGCAGGACAAAAAGAAGGATCCCCAAGATTGTATTGATGACGATGCTGTGTTTGAGTAAAGCCGCATTCAGCGAATGATCCTTAGAACTATCTGCAGCCGCTACCAAAGGTGTTATTCCATAAGAAACTCCAAGTCCGAAGACCAGAACCAGTGTGTAAAGGCTGTTGGAAAGGGCTACTGCAGCCTGTTCGATGGTGCCGATTTGTCCGACCATGGCAGTATCTACTACGCCCACCATGATGTGGCCAAGCTGGCTGATCACTACCGGGTATGCAAGTAAAAATGTGGCTTTATAACTACTGAGGTAATTAGCGGAAAACAAATTCATAAGGCCACAAAGATAATTGAATCTTCAGAACCTGAAGCATATCGCCGCCGCGGGGTGTTGAAAAACCTCCGTCCGTCGGATATGCAAAGTTTTTTAATTCCCAGATTTTTATCAACCCGTGCAACCCCGAAACCTAAAAAATAGTCCTGTTGAAACGGATATTCCCCACAAGTTTTCATATCTTTGCCGAAATCGATATAACAAATTAATAATCAACTAATTGTACATGAAAAAAATTACTTTTTCTACCCTTTTACTCGTCGCCCTTTCAGTTCAAGGCCTTGCCCAATCTTTCTCCGTTCCCGCTGCCGATACAAAGGAGTATGAACAAATGAAAGCGGAAGGAAAGATTCCGGCCGGTATCATGATAGATAATAAGAACGTACATTTTCAACCCACCTTCGATAATTTGAAGAACCTCCCGACGGCTCATAAAATGTCTGCGTCGGGATGCGGTTGTTACATTACGCCTGATGCTTCCTATACAGTGGCAATGGCTCCCAACGATGATTTAAGTACCGGTTTGCTGACCATTCCTTTCAGCTTTTGTTTGTATGGAACGAACTACACGAACTTGTACATCAATAATAATGGTAATGTTTCTTTTGTGTCGCCTTATTCAACTTTTTCTTCCAGTCCTTTCCCATCGGCATCTTACGTCATGGTTGCCCCTTTCTGGGGGGATGTGGATACTCGCGGAACCGGAGTCGTAAAATACAAGATCACCGCTACGGCGATGTACATAAACTGGGAAGCTGTGGGATATTACAGTAACATGACTGACAAAGTCAACACTTTTCAATTGATCATCACCGATGGACTAGATCCGATACTGCCTCCGGGAAATAACATCGCGTTTTGTTATGGCGATATGCAATGGACGACAGGAGGCGCTTCTGGAGGTGTTGGTGGTTTTGGCGGTATTCCCTCGACTGTTGGTGTGAATAAAGGCGATGGTGTGAATTACATTCAGATCGGACGTTTTGATCAGCCGGGTGCCGCTTACGATGGAGGTTACGGGGCTAATGATGGCGTAAGCTGGCTGGACAACCAATCTTTTTATTTCAACGGCTGTTCGGGCAATAACATTGCTCCGATTGTTAGCATTACTCCTCCTTTGCTGGGTGGCGGTGGTGCCTGCGATACTTTGAAACTCTGCGGAACAGGCGACACTCTTTTGGTGAATGCTTTGTTCTTGTCTCCCGAATTAGGGCAAATCACCACCATTGCTGTAAATACTTATGGAGTTCCGGGTATAACCGTTGTGAGTAATACTCCTGGAAATACGGCCACAGCAAATGTTGAGATCATAGCGTCGGCGGCTAACGCTGGTTTGCAAACTATCACATTTACAGCAACAGATGACGGTGTTCCGGTTCAGACCTCCGTCGTCAACCTGAATGTTTTTATTGATACCACTGGACTCGCAGCTTTTAATCCCGTTATAAGTGGCGCATTGGACTTCTGCTTCCCAAGTACTACACTCAGTGTTTCCCCTACTACTTTCGATTCTTACATTTGGAGTACAGGGTCCACTTCAACCACTGCTGTTGTTGATTCTACGGGTGATTATTGGGTGACTTCACAACTCAACGGATGTTACAAGACCAACTTTGTGCATGTTACAGAACATCAGCCGCCTACTCCGGTCATAACCGGCAGCCCTTTTTCCTGTCTAGGTACTACCACGCTTTCTGTTGATTCCTTGATTTATCAAACCTATGCATGGTCGAACTCAAGTACCAACGATTCGATTTCCGTTTCTTCGGGAACTTTTACGGTGAGCGTAACCGATGCTTTTGGTTGCCTGGGAACTTCTCCTTCGGTAACAGTTACACCTTCTATAGTACCTGTAATTACAGGTATAACGGCTATTTGTAATGGTGATTCTTCTGCACTAAATACGGTGATTCCCTACAGCACTTATTCCTGGTCAAATGGCAGTACAAATGATACGGCATTTACATCCGGCGGTACGTTTACGGTCACTGTAGCTGATGCAAACGGTTGTGTGATGACGTCGGCGCCATTTGCGGTGAATGCTTTTAATTTTGATCTCGATGGAAGTGGAGTTGCTCCTTATTGTTTGGGACAAAACATTGTGCTGACTGCTTCGGCAACACCTAGTACCGGGGCCTCGTTCGTCTGGTCAACATTCGCAACAACACCTACTATTAGTGTTAGCACCGGCGGAAATTATATGGTAACGGTGAATTATTCGAATGGTTGTTCTACGGATACGGTAATGACTGTTGCACCACCCAATCCATTGCCTACACCCGCCATCCTGGGAAATCTTATTTCCTGCGGTTCAACACCTACTTCTTTGACAGTTGATTCTGCCGGATTGTATACTAATTTCCTTTGGTCCACAACAGATACGTTGTCAAGCACCACAACTTTGTCAGGCACAGTTACTTTAACCGTAACGGATGCCAATGGGTGTATGAATTCTACTACTGCTACTGTTGTCAATTTTAATCCACTGGTTTCTATTTCAGGAAATGCTCCTTTTTGTCCCGGCGACAGCATTTCACTAACAGCTGTTCCTACAATCCCGACAGGGGCAAATTATGCCTGGTCAAATTCCGACAACACAGCTTCCACAGTTGTTAATTCAGCTGGCACCTATTCTGTGATTGTGAGCTATTCGAACGGATGCAGCGCTACAGCTAATGTTAGTACCACACAGTTCAATTCCCCCATCGCCAACTATAGTGTTTCACCTTCGAGTCCGGGTTTACTCGGAACTCCTGTTAATTTCACGGACCAGTCGTCGGTTCTGGGAAGCAGCATTGTGAGTTGGTTCTGGTATTTCGGTGACAATGGATCAGTACTTGGATCTACCGCTGAGAATCCGGCTTACATATATGGGGCAAGCGGAAACTATGAAGTTACATTGGTGGTTCAGAGTGCTGACGGATGTTTGGATACGATCAAATTTATGTATGAGGTCATTCCTCAGTTGTTGATCCCGAATATTTTCACACCTAATAATGATGGTGATAACGACTTCCTGGCTTTCGAAAGCCTTTATTATTATGGAATTTCTGAGTTGGTGATATACAACCGCTGGGGAAATAAGATCTACGAAAGCAGTGATTATCAAAATAACTGGACCGGTGACGGCCAATCCGACGGAGTGTATTATTTTGTTCTAACCTGCCCCAAAGTGAATGAGCCGATTGCTGGTTTCGTTCACATGAATCGGTAACACGGAAGATCCTGCTGAATAACAGCAGGATCTTTTTTTGACATAATTGCAGAATGAACTATAGTTATCAGACGCCTACTCCAAACTCTAAAATACAAAACATGAAAAACCAAAAAATTACTCTAAGGGTTTTAACAGGCCTCGCATCCATTTTTCTTTTTTCAATTTCCACCTCTGCACAGATGTCCGGAACTGAAGCATTTATGCTTGGAAATTATGTCGAGATAGGCATCAATGGTAATGGCGGCTATGAAGGAACTGCGACTACAAGTTTTCCTGGCGCTCATTTTCGCTCCAACAATGCGCTTTTCGGATTCATGGCCAATCCGCAGATGGACGGCTGGGTGAATTATGACGGTGATTTTTTTACACCCGGCAGTCCGGAGAATGGCTGGGGATTTGAAATCGGAAACACCGGCGGTCCTGCAGGATCCAACAACTGCATGGGTATTGCCGACATACCGGGAGCAATTACTTCTTGGACCAACTCCGGCGGACAAATTCTCTGCGACTGGGAAGGCGATTACACCGTAGGTACCAACTTGCATTTCAAGATCAATTACGACCTGCATTTAGGCGATCTATTTTATGTCACTACCATTTCCGTTACCAACAATACAGGTGTTGCAATCAACGATTTTTATTATTATAGAAATCTTGATCCTGACAATAACATCATGCTT
>JBKJQG010000130.1:0-20012 GCA_046594925.1 Bacteroidia bacterium | reverse complement strand
CATTTTTTATACCGTTAGAGTAGTTTCCCTGAAAGAACATTTTTCCATCCACACTCTGGCTTTTCCAGAGTCCGTTTTTCTTTCCAACGACGTATTCACAACTCACGATCTTTACTCCCTGATACCATTTCTCGCTGTGCCCATTCTTCGTGTCGTTGGTTTTCGAAACAACGGCATAGCGTTCCAGGATGGTGCCGTTTCCCAATCCTCCGGGATAACCATACTTAGGCTCTTGTCCTTTTAACGAAACAAATGCAGACAAAAAAATAAAATGGAAAAGAAACGTTTTCATTTAACTGATCTTGTAGTTTCTGTATTCACCAACCTTCCATCCCGTGGTCTTCTCGATGAACATTAATAATTTTACTTTGAGAGGTAGTTTCTTTTTCGTGGGGTCGAAGGAGAATTTCCAATTCATTTTACTGATGCGGTTTTGCATCACCTGCGGATGTGTGCCTTTGAAGGAAGCAACAGAATCGGTTTGTGAATAGTCGAACTCCTCTACATCGGGAACATTTTTTTTCATCCATTCATCGTCGTGCCACAACTTGTTGAATGTTTGCTGCTTTGCCTGCTGTGCTGCAGGTGGTTTCACCCATCCGTAATGATAAACGAACGCATCAATGAGTTTCACTTTCAGTTTTTCGTCGTTCTTGCGAAAACCTTGTGCGTCTTTGTAGGAAGAAATGGTTTTGTCATTTTTGATGATGCGGATCTCTTTTCTGTACCATCGTCTGGAGTCGCCCACAAAATCATAAGAGCCATAGAAGTGCGTGTAATTGAATAATAAGCCTTCTACATTTTTATCGTCCTTGTATTTTTCAGCGGCTTGTTTGATGATGGGTAAATATTTTTCATGGATCACTTCGTCACCCTGAATGTAAAAAGCCCAGTCGCTGTCGTTCGATACCGCAGCAAACGCCTTGTTGGTCTCATCAGCCAGGACTTTTCCGCCTTCCCGCAATTTCTCATTCCAAACGGTTTCGATGATCTTTATTTTTGGAGAGTTGATGGATCTTATTAATTCCAATGTTTCGTCATCTGACTTTCCCACTGCCACGATCACTTCATCGCAGATGGGAAGGATGGAAGTAATGGCTTCTACGATGGGATAATCGTATTTTATGGCATTGCGTACAATGGTGAATCCACTGATTTTCATTCCACTTATATTCCGGTAAAGTTACTTGGGGATATTTTCTTTAATTCCGCTTTTACGGTATCGTTCACTGCCAAGGTATCAATGAAAGCAGAGATACTGTCTTTTGTGATGTGCGTGTTCGTGCGAGTAAGCTCTTTCAAAGCTTCGTAAGGTTTTGGATACCCTTCTCTTCTCAAAATAGTTTGGATCGCTTCTGCGACTACCGCCCAGTTATTGTCAAGGTCTCTTTCAAAAGCTTCTTTGTTCAAGATGAGTTTGTCGAGTCCTTTCAACAATGATTTATACGCAATTAAACTGTGAGCCAAAGGAACGCCAACATTACGCAATACCGTTGAGTCCGTCAAGTCGCGCTGCATACGCGAGATGGGAAGCTTTGCGGCGAGGTGTTCAAAAATGGCATTGGCAATACCAAGGTTTCCTTCTGAGTTTTCAAAATCAATGGGATTCACTTTATGTGGCATTGCAGAAGAGCCGATTTCTCCGGCTTTGATCTTCTGCTTGAAATAATCCATGGAGATGTAAGTCCAGATGTCCCGATCCAGATCGATCAAGATATTGTTGATGCGTTTCAGTGCATCGCAATAAGCAGCAAAATTATCATAGTGTTCGATCTGTGTTGTTGGGTAGGAGCGCGACAATCCTAAGTTCTTGTTTACAAATGAATTTGCAAAGCTCAGCCAATCGATCTGTGGATAGGCTACGTGGTGCGCATTTAAATTTCCGGTAGCTCCTCCGAATTTCGCGCCGTAGGGAACGACTTTTAATTGTGCGATCTGGTTTTGCAAACGAACTACGAACACCATCACTTCTTTTCCCAAGCGGGTAGGAGAAGCCGGTTGTCCGTGTGTGCGAGCCAGCATAGAGATATTTTTCCACTCCTCTGCATAAGCCGAAAGTTTGTTCACGACTTCTTCCAATACAGGGAGCAGGCATTCGTTCATTGCATCCTTAATGGAATAGGGGATGGCCGTGTTGTTGATGTCCTGAGAGGTCAACCCAAAATGGATGAATTCTTTTTGTTCGTTGATCTTCAAGGCATCGAATTTTTCCTTGATAAAATATTCCACGGCTTTCACGTCGTGGTTGGTGACTTTTTCAATGTCTTTGATTTTTTGTGCATCTGCTTCCGAAAGTTCAGAGTAGATCTTACGCAAAGCTGGATATAAGGATTTGTCGAAGCTTTTCAATTGAGGCAAAGGCAATTCACAAAGAGCAATGAAGTATTCAATTTCCACAAGTACGCGGTATTTGATAAGAGCTGCTTCGGAAAAATAGTCGGCAAGTTTTTCAGTCGCATTTCGGTAGCGTCCGTCAACGGGAGATATGGCAGTTAGTTTGGTTAATTCGCTCATTTGAAATGGGTGTTTTTTTGAGAGCAACGAAGATAGGAAAAAATCAGGTAGCAACGCCTAGTTATCAACATATTGCCATAGATTTTAGATTTTTTTTTAGGTGATATGGGAATGGTGTAGTTTTATGAAATTAATCTTAAAGATCGCAAATGGTGACCTTTAAAATCTTGAGGACGCAATTTGCGTCCTCAAGATTGGGGCGCAAAATTGGTCTTTCCAATTGAAATGATAAATTAAGAACACATGGCGAAAAAAGAAATAAAGGTTACGGTTTCAGATGCGGTAATAATGAATCAGATTTATCATATCCGCGGAGTGAAAGTAATTATAGATAGAGATATTGCAGAGCTTTATGGTGTGGAAACAAGAAGACTGAAGGAATCTGTTAAGCGGAATATCGATAGATTTCCTGAGGATTTCATGTTTGAGATGACGCAAATGGAGCTAGAAAATTGGAGGTCGCAATTTGCGACCTCCAATTCTGATAGGATGGGACTGCGTTATACGCCATTTTGCTTTACAGAACAGGGTATAGCGATGCTTTCAAGTGTTTTGAACAGCCAAAGAGCCATTTCAGTAAATATTCAGATCATAAGAATATTCACCAGAATCAGGCAAATGCTTTTGGATAATACGGAAGTCAGACTTGCAATTGAAAAACTGGAACGGAAAACCGATAACAATGTTAAGAATATAGAACTTTTGTTTCAGTATTTTGATGAGTCGACAGAAAAGAAAGTTAAGCCAGTTAAAAAAATTGGCTACAAGATTCCTAAAAAGAAAAAATAGTTATTTCGTTTCGGACAATTCAATTATCCGGTCAAACTCGTGAGCTTTGATGGAAGCAACGGACAAACGGCTCAGGCGCACCAATTCTATGCCTTCCAGCTTTTTGTCGGCTTTGATCTCTGCTAAAGTAACAGAACGTTTCAATGTTTTGTAAGGGGCAATGTCGACCACGCTCCAAGCCGTTTCTTCTGTCGTCGGATCCTGATAAGCTTCTTTCACTACTTTGGCGATGCCGACAACATCCAATCCTTCATTGCTATGATAGAATAAAACGAGGTCGCCTTTTTTCATGGCGCGCATGTTATTTCGGGCAGCGTAATTTCTTACACCGTCCCAGACTGCCTTTTTATCTTTTAGAAATTTCTCCCAGCTGTATTTGAAGGGTTCGGATTTTACTAGCCAATAGTTCATGATGCAAATTTGGTACAGATAACGCCCTTCGACTACGCTCAGGATGACGGCAAAGTTTTCGAATCTGTGTGTTTAGAATTTTAGTTTATAAGAAAAACAAATCTGTAATATCTGTAAAGATTCGCTATCTGTATCTTAATGCATAATCTTAAAGATAAGTTCTTTCAATAGCTCCCCTTCGGAGGCAGAACCTCTGTCGATGCCTTTTGATTTCAGATCGTATTCTCTCAGGAAACTGAAAATGGATTTTAATTTTCCCGCAGAATAATTTTTTGCAGCGAGTTCATAATCTTTTACAAAGAAAGGATTCACGCCCATCGCAGACGCAGCTGTTTTTTTATCTGCCAGAAAATGATAGATAAGGACCTTGCAAAAATAGCCATACAAAGAAGCTACGGTCATCACCATCGGATTCTCTTTTGGATTTGCATTGAAGTAATTGATGATGCGATTGGCTTTCAATACTTCTTTTTTCGCAATTGCGGTTTGCAATTCGAATACGTTGTAATCTTTACTGATACCAATGTTGGCCTGAATGTGTTCTTGAGTAATCTCCGATTTTGGCGGCAGGTTGATGATGAGTTTGTCTAACTCGTTTGTCACCTTACTCAAGCTTGTCCCCAGGTATTCGTTCAGCAAAGCAGCTGCCCGCTGGTTGATTGTGTACTCTTTTGATTTCAGATAATTGCTGATCCAGTCCGCCACTTGGTTGTCGTACAATTTTTTCGACTCGAACATCGCAGCATGTTTCTGGATCAATTTCGCAAGTGCGGTACGCTTGTCGATCGTCTTGTATTTGTAACAAAACACCAGAATGGTTGATGGAAGAGGGTTTTCGAGGTAAGCTTCAAAAGGTGTTTTGGTCCTGTCCTTTTTATCTTCCTTCTCCTTTTTAACGAGGTCTTTAATATCCTGAGCTTCCTTGATGATCACCACCTGATGTTCGCTCATCATGGGAAAGCGTTTGGCGGCACCTATGATCTCCGCCGTGCTGACATCTCTTCCGTAAAGCACCGATTGGTTGAATTCTTTTTCAGCTTCATCCAATACATTGTTCTCGATGTAGTCCGATATCATGTCAATGAAATAAGGCTCTTCCCCCATTAGAAAATAAACGGGACGGTAGGTCTTCTTTTTTAGTTCTGATATGATCTCGTTGTACTCCAAGGTTGTTTTAATTTTTATTAATGTTCTTCATTTGGTACGGATAACAGATAAAAACGAAATTACGAATCTGTGTGTGTTAAAAATGTAGGTTTTGATGTTGTCGCGAGCCATCTGTAATATCCGTCCGCCGCGGCGGATTATTCGTTATCTGTACCTTATTCGAAACGCAAATGTTTAACTGTTAAACCGTTATTGATAAGCTCATTCAAAGAGTCGATTCCGATCTTCAGATGTTCATCCACATAATTTTTTGTGATGACGATATCGCTTTCCGTTGTTTTTATTCCGGTAGAGATCATTGGCTGATCGCTTACTAAAAGCAAGGCCCCTGTTGGTATACCGTTATAAAATCCGGTTGAAAAAATGGTAGCTGTTTCCATGTCGATTCCCATCACGCGGATGGAACGCAGGTATTCCTTAAAATCTTCGTCGTGTTCCCAAACCCTTCTGTTGGTGGTATACACCGTTCCTGTCCAATAATCCTTTCCGTGGTTTCGGATGGTGGTGGAAATGGCTTTTTGCAGACTGAAGGCGGGCAAAGCTGGAACTTCAGGCGGATAATAGTCGTCGGACGTACCTTCCCCGCGGATGGCCGCAATCGGAAGGATCAGATCACCCAATTCATTTTTCTTTTTTAATCCTCCGCATTTTCCGAGGAACAAAACAGCTTCAGGTTCGATCGCACTCAGCAGGTCCATGATGGTCGCTGCATTGGCGCTTCCCATGCCGAAATTGATGATGGTAATCCCGTTCGCAGTTGCGTTAGGCATTGGCATGTCCACCCCTTTTATTTCCACATTATGCCATTCTGCAAATTTCTTTACATACTTATTGAAATTGGTCAGCAGGATGTATTTTCCAAATTCCTTTAAAGGTGTTCCGGTGTAACGGGGCAGCCAGTTCTGTACTATTTCTTCTTTGTTTTTCATGTTACGAATTACTCCCTTCGACTACGCTCAGGATGACGGGTTAAGGCGTCTGATCGAAGTGTTTTGGACTTTTTAATATTAAGGCGAAAATACAATATTAAGAAGGGCCGAGGGCGGTTTGTTAAGAATTTTTGATAAAATAAAAGCTGGATTTTGTCAATAAATATCTCTTATTTCGTGAAAGTGATGCAGGAACTCAATTTACCCGTATATCAGTTCAAATACAAAGAATCGGCCGGCAAGCTGATGATCTTTGATGTTTTTAGGAAGAAGTATGTGGTGCTGACCCCGGAAGAGTGGGTGAGGCAAAATTTTCTGCAGTTCCTGGTCATCGAAAAAAACTATTCGCCTTCCCTCATAGTGCTGGAACAACGCCTTAAATATAATGAACTTCAGAAAAGGGCCGATGTACTCATCTACGACAAAAAAGGGAAACCCTTGCTGATGGTGGAATGCAAGGCTCCCGAGGTGAAGATCAGCCAGGACACCTTCGATCAGCTGGCGCGGTACAACATGTCCTTTAAAGTCCGTTATTTAGTTGTGACAAATGGTATGGACCATTTCTGCTGCAAGATGGATTACGAGGCAAACTCCTATCAGTTTCTGGAGGAAATTCCGGCTTTTTGACCGGTATTTGTTTTCTTCGGAAACTTTCCTATATTGCAGTTAATTAACCCTTTAATATTTCCCTAGAATGCTACAAATTAAAAAAATCTCTCTTGCACTTGTTGGCTTTGCAGTATGCACTTCAACAGTAGTTGCGCAAACCAAATTGGGCGCATACAAGCCTGTGGCTCATTTCAGCATGTCTGAAAACGTAAAACCTGGTGATTACCTTGAAAAGACCATCATCATCAAGGTGAAACCGGAATACAGTGCTATCTGTTCTGCTACCGGAATTGCAGACGTAGGCTTCAACAAACTGTTTGGCGAATTGGGAGGGATGGACCTGAAGAAAGTATTTCCTTTCGTAAAGGCCCCTGAAAAAATGTACAACGAACAAGGACAAAAATATGCAGATCTTACACAGATCTATTATTTCAATTATACATCTTATGTAGTGCTGGAAAAGGCGATCAATAAGATTGCAGCAGCCGGCATCTTCGAATATGTAGAGCCTTACTACATTCCAAAAGTTTCATACACACCTAATGATCCTTTGTTCTCCACACAATGGGGAATGACGAACGTTCAGGTAGAAGCAGGCTGGGGAGTGAATACAACCACTGCACGTGGAGATACCAACGTGGTTGTCGGGATTACCGATACCGGAACCGAGCTCACTCATGATGATCTAAAAACACAGATAAAATTCAACCAAGGGGATCTTCCCGGCGGTGGCGATGGCGATGCCGACGGATATGTAGACAACTACCGCGGATGGGATTTGGGAGACAATGATAACAATCCAAGCTGGACAGGTGATTCACATGGTGTTCACGTTTCCGGGATTGCTTGTGCTAAAACAGACAATGCCATTGGCGTTGCAGGTGTTGGTTTCAAATGCAAATACCTTCCGGTGAAAATTGCAAACACAGCAGGTACTTTGACCATGAGCTATCAAGGCATTGTTTACGCGGCAGATCATGGATGTGACATCATCAATTGCTCTTGGGGAGGAGCCGGTGGCGGAACATTCGGACAAGATGCCGTAACTTATGCTACCATCAACAAGGATGCTTTGGTAATTGCAGCTGCCGGAAACGGTGGTATCGATGAGATCTCTTATCCAGCAGGTTACACTTATGTGATCAGCGTGGTGAATACTAAAACAGATGATAGAAGAAACACCGGTTCCAGCTACAATTACACGGCTGACGTTTGCGCTCCGGGAACAGGAATCAATTCCACATACCCTACCAACACTTATACTTCTTTGACAGGAACTTCCATGGCTTCTCCTTTTGCTTCAGGCGTTGCTGCGATCATCAAATCTTTTTTCCCTACTTACACCGCTTTGCAAGTGGGAGAAAGATTGAAAGTAACTTGCGATAACATCTATCCTTTACACAGTTCGATCTACGCAAATAAATTAGGAAACGGGCGTGTGAATTTGTTCAAAGCCCTTACCAACGCTTCTACTCCGTCTGTTGTGATGACGGCACGCACCGTGGTGGATAACAACGACAACACATTTGTGGTCGGAGATACACTCCGCATTTACGGGAACTATACCAATTATTTGGCACCTACAGTGAATTTAACCGCCACCCTTTCGTCCACATCACCATTTGTATCGGTGCTGGATGGTGCAACAACGTTGGGCGCTGTCGCAACTTTAGGAGTAGCCAATAACAACGCAGATCGTTATACAGTTAAGATCCTGCCGGGAACTCCTTTAAATACACCCATTCTATTCAAAGTAACTTACAATGATGTTTCCACTTCTTACACGGCGAGCGAATTTTTCTATGTTACCGTGAATGTGGATTATGTGAACATCACCATCAACGATGTGTTCACTTCCATCGGAAGTAACGGTCGTATCGGATACAGTCAGAATGGACAAACCGGAGGATTGGGATTCAGTTACCTGGGAACAGCTTTATTGTATGAAGCAGGTTTGATGGTAGCAAAAGATACAGGACACGTTTCCGACGGAGTTCGTGCCTGGTCAACACCTTCCATGGATTGGAGCTCGGTTGTAACAGCACATCCGGAGATTCCTTCTGTTTTGTCAGAATTTGACGTGGACGGAACATTCAAAGATAATTTGGCGACTTTGCCATTGCCCATCACCGTTCATCACAAAGCTTTCGCCTGGAGTACTCCAGGAAACAGAAAGTATGTGATCGTTCAGTATACCATCAAGAATACAGGAGCTTCCAGTTTGGCTGGTACTTATGCCGGGATCTTTGCCGACTGGGATATTGATGCTACAACGTTCGGTGAGAACCGCGCAGCATTTGATGCTCCGACAAAAATGGGTTATGTTTGGTATACCGGTGCAGCCGGAAAATATGCAGGTATTAAGTTGCTTACCACATCCGCTCCGGTGGTGCATTATGCAGTCGACAACGTAGCAGGTGGTGCCGGCGGCTCCGATCTGACCGACGGTTACAGCGGTGGTGAGAAATACCTGACCATGACAACGAACCGTGCTACGGCAGGGGTTGCAGGAACAGGTGCTGACGTTTGCGACATCGTAAGTACTGGACCTTATACCATTGCCGCCGGCGATTCCATCAAAGTAGCCTTTGCTTTATTGGCGGGCGATGACTTGGCAGACTTGATTATTAGCGCAGGAAATGCTCAGATCATGTATGACGGATTGGGTGTTTCAACCGATGTTTCTTCTCTTGACCTGGGTGGCGACAATGCATTCAGCATCTTCCCTAACCCGACCAGCGGAACATCTTTCCTTGATCTGACTCTGGCAGCAGCTTCCACAGTGGACCTGAGAGTTTTTAATCTATTGGGTGAGGAAATGGCTGTTATCGCTTCTTCCGAATTGGCAGAAGGAAAACACCGTTTTATTTACGAAACATCCTCTTTGAGCAGCGGTTTGTATTACTACCAGTTGACTGTAGGGAACAAGAAATATGTACAGAAATTGATGGTGACAAAGTAAATATTTTTTTACCTTTGTAGCTGAATTTCCTCTGTCGTTAAAACTATGGAGGATGAAAATAAAAAACTATGGACTTAAGTGGAATTATTTCAATTGCGGGAATGAGCGGACTTTTTAAAGTGATCGCTCAAACAAAGAACGGATTAATCGTTGAATCATTAATCGACAAAAAAAGAGTACAGGCTTTTTCAACTCATAAGATAAGTGCTTTGGAAGATGTAAGCATTTATTCAACCGGAGACGATGTGCCTTTGAAAGAGGTCTTTCAAAAGATCTACGAAAAGGAAAAAGGCGGACCAGCCATCGACTCTAAATCACCAGATGCAGAAATGAAAAAATATTTCAAAACTGCTTTTGCTGAGTATGATGAAGAAAGAGTTTATGTTTCCGACATTAAAAAAGTATTGAATTGGTACAATGCTCTGCAAAAAGACGGCTTGCTTGAAAAGAAGGAAGAGTCGGATGCAGACAAAACTAAGAAAGCACCGGTTGCTGATGCAAAAGGAGCTGTAAAAACAGTGAAGGACACAGGTCCTAAAACGGTGAAGACAGCCAGCTCGAAAGTGAAAGTACAAGGCGTTAGAAAATCCGGAGTTGCATAAGCACCGGATTTTCTTTTAAAAACTGTTTCTATTTTTAATGGCTTTCGTTTACCGTCTCCATTAAATAAAAGCATAAACTCTATTTTCTGAATGAAGACTAAACAGGTTGCTACTCCAACAAAACCTATTCGGAACTTCTTGCCTCAAGACTTGGCCATCGACTCCTGGAAAAGAGTAGAGCCCTACTTCATTGACCTGAAAGAACGTAAGATCACTTCTGCAGCAGAGCTGGAAAAATGGTTGTTCGATCGCAGTGAACTGGAAGCCGTATTGAGTGAAGACTTTGCATGGCGCTATATTAAGATGACCTGCGATACCACCGATGAGGCCTTGACTGAATCCTATAATTTTTATGTTTCTGAAATTGATCCGCACATTGCACCATACAGCAATGAGTTGAATATTAAGTTTGTTCAATCGCCTTTTCTGAAAGAACTTGATCCTGAAAAATACCGCATCTACATCCGCGGAATTAAGAAGGCTTTGGAATTGTACCGCGAAGAGAACATTTCGCTGCAAACAAAAATCGGAATTGAATCGCAAAAATACGGAGCGATTACTGCTGCGATGACGATAGAGTGGGAAGGGAAAGAGATCACACTTCAAATGGCTTCGAGTCTGATGAAAGACGTGAACAGAAAGATCCGTGAAGAAGTTTATCAGAAGATCCAAAAAAGAAGAACTGTCGATACCGATGCCTTGAACGATCTTTTTACGGAGCTGGTTCAATTGCGTCACAAAGTGGCAGTGAATGCCGGATTTAAAAATTACCGCGATTATAAATTCGATGAGCTCGGACGTTTTGATTATTCCGTTCAGGATTGTTTTGACTTTCACGCATCCATCGCAAAAGAAATTTTGCCCTTGGCTGAAGCATCTGATAAGGAAAGAAAAAAAATGATGAAGCTGGATGTGCTGAAGCCTTGGGATATGGACGTGAATGAAGAAGGGAAGCCAGCTTTGAAACCGTTTGCGAGCGCGGAAGAACTGACTGATAAGTCCATAGAGTGTTTTGATAAAGTGCGCCCTGATTTTGGGGATTATCTGCACATCATGAAGACCATGGGTTATTTGGATCTGGATTCCCGCATCGGAAAAGCACCCGGCGGATACAATTATCCGCTCTACGAAATTGGTGTTCCTTTTATTTTCATGAATTCAGTAGGAACACACCGCGACTTGGTAACGATGGTTCACGAAGGCGGACATGCGATCCATTCATTTGTCACAAGAGATTTACCCATTACAGATTTTAAAAGTACACCTTCTGAGGTGGCAGAACTTGCTTCCATGTCGATGGAATTAATTTCCATGGAACACTGGGATGTTTTTTTTACAAATGCAGATGACCTGAAGCGGGCGAAGAAAGAACAATTGGATAAGTCTTTAAAAACTTTATTGTGGATAGCAGCAGTTGATAAATTTCAGCACTGGGTATACGAGCATCCTGATCATACGGTTGAAGAGCGCATGAAAAACTGGAAGATGGTCATCGAGCAGTTCAGTAGCAAAGAAATAGATTATGCCGGACTGGATGATGTCAGAGAAAGAGGCTGGCAAAGTCAGTTGCACATTTACGAAGTGCCGTTCTACTATATTGAATATGGAATGGCTCAGTTGGGTGCCATCGCTGTTTGGCGGAACTACAAAAAAAATCCGGAGAAGGCTTTGGATCAATACGAATCGGCTTTGCGCCTGGGCTATATGAAATCCATTCCTGAAATTTACAAGACGGCAGGAATTGAATTTAATTTTTCTCAGGCCTATGTTAAAGAGCTTGCTGATTTTGTAAAAAACGAATTAAATAAACTCTAAGAAGATGAAACGTCCGCTCTCCAACGAGTACCCGTCATTCTACAAGAATTACGTTGATAACGTAAAGACCGACAACATCATCAAGGAACTCCGCGATCAAGTGCTCGACATACAAGCGCTCATTTCTGAGATTCCGGAAGAGAAGGAAGACTTTCGTTATGCTCCCGGAAAATGGACCATCAAGGAGATCATCGGACACATCATTGATACAGAAAGAGTTTTGGGTTACAGGGCGATGCGTTTTGCTCGCAAAGATAAAACACCTTTGCCGGGTTACGATGAGAATTTTTATGTTGCCAACGCCAATTTTTCAAATCAAACATTATACAGTCTCGGCCACGAGTTCGCGATTGTGCGTGAAGCCAATTTAGCCTTGTTCAAGACCTGGAATGAAGAAGCTTTGAGTGAGACAGGTGTCGCCAATGGTTTGGATGTTACTGTTCGTGCTTTGTTGTTTATGATTGCCGGACATGCGACCCACCACATGAGTGTGATTAAGGAAAGATATTTGAAGGAATAATTTACAATACAGCATAGGATTTTCTTACAGCCCCAGAGGAACGTTAAATAATGTTCACTTCCCGTTCCAGCTCCACACCAAACTTCTCCTTAACAGCATCCAATACTTTTTGAGAAAGGTCAAAGATTTCTTGTCCTTTTGCATTGCCGTAATTCACAAGAACCAAAGCCTGCAATTTGTGAACGCCAGCTTCACCAATTGTTTTGCCTTTCCAGCCGGCTTGTTCGATGAGCCAGCCTGCAGCCAGTTTCACGTTGCCGTTCTCTATAGGGTAGCCGACTATTTCGGGATATTTTATTTTGAGGAATTCATATTTGCCTTTTACTACTTCAGGGTTTTTGAAGAAACTTCCTGCATTGCCGATTTCTGCCGGATTGGGAAGTTTGCTGTTGCGGATGTTGCAAACGGCCTTGCTGATGGCTCGGATGCTTTTGTCGACGATGCCCATCATTTTTAATTCAGTTTCAATGGCTCCGTAGCTCGTATTGAATCTCGGGGTTTTGAAAAGTTTGAAGGTGACGGAAGTGATGATGAATTTATTTTTTAGTTCATGTTTGAAAACACTTTCGCGGTAACCGAATTTACATTCTGCTGCGGAGAAAGTACGAAGGGTTTTGTCGGCCAAAGAGAAAGCTTCCAATTCGTAAAAAACATCCTTGATCTCTACGCCATAAGCGCCGATGTTCTGCATGGGGCTTGCGCCCACGTTGCCCGGAATCAATGACAAATTTTCCAATCCAGCGTAATTGTGCTTGATGCAATGCATCACGAATTCATGCCATACTTCTCCAGCTGCGGATCTTACATAATAGAAATCAGCATCTTCTTTTATGAGCTCTATTCCTTTGAGGTTGTTCTTTAAAACTAGTCCGTCGAAATTCTGGGTGAACAAAAGGTTGCTGCCTCCTCCTAGGATGAGTTTTTTTGTATTGAGGAAGCGGTCGTCGGACAAGATCTCTTTCAAGTCGGCTACGCTGGAGAACTCGGCATAAAATTTTGCCGTTGCTTCTATCCCGAAGGTGTTGAACTTTTTTAAGGAATGGTATTCTAAAATTTTCATTACTCAAATTTAGTAATATTTTCGTTCGGAATGATAAGCGCTCTTGGAGGGTGAACTCCGGAAAAGATTGCTTCGCTTCGCTGTTCCACCGCTTCATCCTTCGTAGTTCCCGCTATGGAGAAGGGCTAAAGCTAAGGCGACACGCGGTCACAATGACGGTCATGTCGGAAGAGGTAGCTTTCTATTGAAGATTAGACCACCCAATCACTTAGTCACCTAGTTACTTAATCACCTTTTTCCCTATATTCGCGTAGTGAAAAAAGCCATTGTTTCCGTGATAAATGACCTGAGCACCGATCAGCGTGTTCACAAGGTGTGCACTACTTTGGAGAAGATTGGTTTTGAGGTGACTTTGGTAGGAAGGAAACAAAGGAAGAGTCTGGATCTTGCTCCCAGGACTTACCGGTGCAAACGCATGTTCCTGCTTTTTGAAAAAGGACCTCTTTTTTATGCGGAGTTTCAAGTTCGCTTATTCCTTTATCTTTTGTTTCATAAGGCTGATGTTTTGGTGTCAAATGACCTGGATACATTGTGGCCGAATTACCGGGCTTCGAAACTGAAAGGTGCTGACTTGGTTTACGACAGTCACGAATTGTTTTGCGAAGTACCCGAGCTTCAGAACAATCCTGCTAAGAAAAATATTTGGAAAAATTTAGAGCGCAGTCTGTTTCCACGTTTGAAAAACGTTTTTACGGTGAATGCATCTATTGCAAAAATATACAGTGATGAATACAAAGTAGATGTGAAAGTGTTGAGGAATGTTCCTTCCTTGTCGGTTCAGGCTGATGTTGAAAATCGCAGTAAAGAAGAACTGGGTATTCCCACCGGAAGGAAGATCATAGTGCTGCAAGGCGCAGGAATTAACATCGACAGGGGAGCTGAAGAAGCGGTGGAAGCGATGCAATATGTTGAGAACGCTGTTCTGCTCATCATCGGAAGCGGAGATGTGATGGATGTGTTGAAGAACAATGTTGAGAAAATGAAGTTGAACGACAAAGTAAAATTCATTGGCAAAGTTCCTTTTCAGAAATTGGTACAATATACTCGCCACGGGGATCTTGGATTGACGCTCGACAAAGACACGAACGTGAATTATAAATACAGTCTGCCGAACAAACTCTTCGACTACATCCACGCCGGGGTGCCGGTATTGGCTTCCGATCTGGTAGAGATCAAAAACGTGATCCGGGAATACGAAGTCGGCGATTGCATAAACTCTCATGATCCCAAGCACATTGCAGAAAAAATAAATAGCATATTCCAAGATGAAAATAAACTTCTTCTCTGGAAAAAAAACACTAAAATTGCAGCCGAAAAACTGAATTGGGAGAATGAAGAGAAAATACTCGTTGATGTATATTCTCAGTTCAAATGACCTCACCCGTCCTTCGGACACCTTCTCCAAAAAATGGAGAAGGAGAAGCGAAAATTTTTTTTTAATAGAATGGAAAAACACTTACATATCATCTCCTTTGATGTTCCCTACCCGGCAAACTACGGCGGTGTGATTGATGTGTTTTACAAGATTAAGGCTTTGCATGCTGAAGGGATCAAAATTCATTTGCATTGTTTTGAATACGGAAGGGCAGAAGCGTTGAGTCTGGAGAGCCTTTGTGAAAAGGTCTATTATTACAAACGCAAAATGAGTAAATCTTTGCTTTTGAGTTCTTTGCCTTTTGTGGTGGTGACCCGTGCTTCAGAAAAATTAATGGAGAACTTGCTTCGCGATACGCATCCGGTTTTGTTTGAAGGTTTGCATTCCTGTTTTCATTTGAGTGATAGCAGGCTCAAGGGCAGAATTAAGATCGTGCGAACCCACAACATCGAACACGAATATTACAAAAATCTTCAGAAAGTAGAGAAATCCGTTTTCAAGAAAATCTATTTTAAGACGGAAGGTAGAAAATTAGAACGCTTCGAGAAGATCCTGAAACAGGCGGATGCGGTTGCCGCCATCTCTCCAGCTGACGCAAAGGACCTTTCTTCTCGTTACAAAAATGTGCATCACATTACCGCCTTTCATCCCAATGAGGAAGTAAAGATCTCGGAAGGACAAGGGAAATTCTGTCTTTACCACGGAAATTTAGAAGTAGGCGAGAACAATGAAGCAGCGTTGTTCCTTGTGAGTCAGGTCTTTTCAAAAATGAAGATTCCATTGATCATTGCGGGCCGCAAACCAAGTTCCGACCTTAAAACGGCAATAGAAAAGTATTCTCACATCAGCATCAAGGCCAACATCAATACTCAAGACATTGACGAACTCATCCGCACGGCCCAAATTAACGTGCTTCCCACGTTTCAAGCTACCGGGATCAAATTAAAATTGCTTGCTGCATTGTTCACGGGCAGACATTGTGTGGTGAATTCACCCATGGTAGCCAGCACAGGTTTGGAGCAATTGTGTTCTATTCAGGAGTCTGCTGAAGACTTGGCGAAAGAGATTACTCGGTTGTTTGAACTTCCTTTTGATATGGCGGAAGTGAAAAGGAGAGAGTCCATCCTTCTTGAGAACTTTTCGAATAAGAGGAATGTGAAGAAACTGGTGGAATTATTTTAAGCTGGCCCCAAAAATACGTATGGCATCTTGGATTTTAAATGTAATCACTTTCCCTTCTTTAATAGCGTATACAATTACCTCATAACTTGTATCATCGAAAGGAGGGGAATGAACTACCTCAAGGGAGTTTAAAAAATATTCTTGCTGATTGATGTAATTTCTCGCGAATTTCTCCTCGTACATTTCTTTATTCTCGTCTAGAAGATTTTGTGCAGTTTTCGAATCCATCTCGTTTACGCTAAACTTTCGAATCAATCAGCTTCCCCATTTCACATTTAATGGTTCTGGAAGGAAATTTATCGAACATCAGGATATCATGGGTGGCAATGAGCACGGCTCTTCCGTTCTTGCTGATTTCCACTAATAAGTTCATGATGCCTTCGGAGGTTTCCGGATCGAGGTTGCCCGTCGGTTCATCGGCTAAAATGAGTTCGGGGTCGTTGAGCAGGGCTCTGGCGATGGAAATTCTTTGTTGTTCTCCGCCGGAAAGTTCATGTGGCATTTTGAAGCCTTTGGTTGTTAAATGCACTTTCTCCAGGACATCCTGGATGCGCTTCATCATGGCTGTTTTGTCTTTCCAGCCGGTCGCTTTCAGCACAAACATCAGATTGTCATTCACACTTCTGTCGGTCAGCAATTGAAAATCCTGAAACACAATGCCTAACTTTCTTCTTAAAAAAGGAATTTCCTTGCGTTTGATGGTGGCGAGGTCGAAGCCGGCAACTGTTCCGCTTCCCTGGGTTAGGTCAAGGTCGGCGTAGAGGGTTTTTAGCAGACTGCTTTTCCCACTTCCGGTCTTTCCAATGAGGTAGACAAATTCTCCCTTGTCTATGCTGACATTCACATTGGCAAGCACCAGGTTGAATTTCTGGAAAATGGAAACGTTATTCAGACTGATGATTGTGTCGAGTGCCATGGTGCTTAATAATTTCATAAAATTACAGGATATGGTCGAGCTCAACCTCGGCTTTCATGCAATACTTTCAACATCTCTGCGTTAATAACTTCCAATCACAAGAAAACTTCATGCAGGTATCCTTACTAATTTTACCATCATCAATTATTGGGCAATTCAATGAAGTTATTAAAAGGTGCTGTAGTTTTTCTCGGATTATTTTTTTCTACTGCTGTTTTTTCTCAGAAGACGGTACACGTGGTTCACGAGGATTCTGAATTCAAAAAAGCACTTGAGCTTTTTCAGAAAGAAAAATACGGTGCCGCACAAAAAAGTTTCGCAGCGGTCGTAGCCTCCAACGAAGATCCGCATTCACTTGTCCGCATTGACGCCGAATACTACAACGCCATCTGCGCGATAGAGCTGTTCAACAAAGACGGTGAGCTTTACCTGAAGCAATTCATCCAAGATCATCCCGAAAGTCCGAAAGTGAAAACGGCCTATTTCTATTTAGGGAAATACAATTACCGCAAGAAGAAATACCGTGATGCTATTCAGTGGTTCGAGAAAGTCGATGTTTACGACCTGACCACCGAAGAGCTGGCTGAGTTCTATTTCAAGAGAGGTTACAGCTTCTTTGAATCCAACAAATTGGAAGAGGCGAAGAAAGATTTCTACGAGATCAAGGACGTAGACAACAAGTATGCGGCCGCGGCAAAATATTATTATGCCCACATTCTGTATGGAGAGAAAAATTACGAGACCGCATTGGCGGACTTCTTGAAACTGCAGAGTCATGCCGACTTCGGCCCGATTGTTCCGTATTACATCGCGCAGATCTATTTCCTGCAAGGCAAATACGAAACAGTGATTTCGTATGCTCCAGGCCTGTTGGATTCAGCTGTTACCAAACGTGCTCCGGAGATAGCTAAGGTTCTCGGTGAATCTTATTTCCGCACCGGCAAATACAAAGAAGCACTTCCTTACCTGAAAAAATTTGAGAAGGCAAACGGTTCGCTTCCGAGAAAAGACAATTATCAGATGGGCTTTGCCCACTACATGCAGAAAGAGTACGAAGATGCAATCAACTATTTCATCAAGGTGGGAAATATTGACGATACACTTTCTCAAAATGCTTATTACCATATTGCGGACAGCTACCTGAAGACAGACAGCAAGCTGAATGCATTGAACGCCTTCGGTCTGGCTTCCAAAATGGAGTTCGATAAAGCAGTTCAGGAAGATGCCTTGTTCAACTACGCCAAACTTTCTTATGAGATGGCCTTCAATCCTTACAACGAAGCCATCAAAGCCTTTCAGAAATACATCAAGAATTTCCCGAATGCTGCTCACATAGATGAAGCTTATACCTATTTGGCGAATGTGTTTGTTACGACCAAAAGTTACAAAGAAGCCCTTGAAGCAATTGAAAGCATCAAGGTGCTGACACCTGAGCTGAAGCAAACACATCAGAAAGTTGCATACTATAGAGGCGTTGATCTGTTCAACAACATGGAATATGCGGAAGCGATTAAGTTGTTTGATAAGTCCAATACCTATTTATTCGACAAGAACATCCGGGCGAATGCGATCTACTGGAAAGCAGAATCGTATTACAGGATGGGCAACTATCCTGAGGCCGTTGAATATTACATTGATTATACGTCGGAGCCCGGCGCCATAGGCAAAATGGAACTGAGTGATGCAAATTACAACATTGGGTATGCTTACTATAAGACGAAGGATTACGAGAACAGTAATTTGTGGTTCAGAAAATTTGTCACGTTTAAGCCGCAAGCCAATGCGAAAAAGATCAACGATGCTTACAACCGCATTGGAGACGGCTATTTCATGAAGAGTGATTTTGCGAATGCGGTGGACTATTACGATCAGTCGTACAAAATGAAAATGATGAATCCGGATTATGCCTTGTTCCAAAAAGCATTGGCAAACGGAGTACAGAAAAAACATGCTGCCAAGATCGCCGATCTAAACACTTTCATAAACGATTATCCGAAGTCGCTCTACATCCAAAAAGGGAAATTCGAACTCGCACAAACGCTTTATACCGACGGTCAGAACGAACTGGCCCTGGATAAATTCAAAGCATTCATTGAGGAATATCCGAACAGTGCTTTCGTAAATGTGAGTCTAAGTAAAATCGGTCTGATCTATTATGCAAAGAAAGAAGATGACAAAGCACTTACTTATTTCGAACGATTGATCAAACGGGATAGAAAATCAGCAGAAGCGAACGAAGCTATCGGGACGATCAAGGATATTTTGAAAGGCGATCCGGACAAGCTGGGCAACATGCTGGCGTCAGTGGGAGCGAGTATTCCGCAAGGAGAATTGGATTCATTGACTTACACTAACGGAAGAAATCATTACATGGAGCAGGATTGCAAAAGTGTGGTCGTCGATTTCGACAAATACATTCAGAAATTTCCTGACGGGATCTTCATTACGCAAGCAAACTTCTACAAAGCAGAATGTGATTATAAGTTAGGCAATGCAGATGCAGCGTTAAAAGGTTATTCATTCGTTATCAGTAAACCGAAAACAGAGTTCTCAGAACAGTCGCTGTACAGAGCTTCCGACATAGCTTTCAAGAAACAGGATTATGTAAAAGCGATCGAATTCTACAAAGTGATGGAAGTTCAGTCCGACAATGCCAAAAGCTACAACACTGCCATCACGGGTCTAATGCGTTCTTCCTTTAAAATCAAAGCAACTGACGACATCATCGCTTATGCGAACAAAGTTCTGAAGATCGAGAACGTGAACGAGCAATTGAGCAGTGAAGCGCATTATAATATGGGTCACGCTCACCTCATTCTGCAGAAGTGGGACGAAGCACAAGCGGAATTTCAGTCCGTATCGAATACCTCAAAAGCAGAGATTGGAACAGAAGCCGCTTATCATGTGGCGAACATTTTTTACCTGAAACAGGATTACAAGCAATCGAAAAAACTCGTTTTCGACCTGATCAATGGTGACGGGGATTATCCGTATTGGGTAACGAAAGGTATGATCCTGCTGGCAGACGATTACGTGGCACTGAATGATAGATTTCAAGCGAAGAGTTATCTGAAATTGGTGATCGACGAATCGGAGACACCCGAGTTGATCAAAATGGCTCAGGAAAGATTGGATAAAATCACAGCAGAGGAAGAAGCCGC
>JBKJQG010000001.1:0-24628 GCA_046594925.1 Bacteroidia bacterium | reverse complement strand
TTCATGTTAAGCAAAGATAGTAAATGCCTATGGCTGGACTTGCGGTATGGATTTTTGGCCCCCAACCAATTACTAACAATGGTTAATAAGTGCTTTTTGCGGTTTGTGAGATTAACCCTATTTTTCGGTAAAATATAAAAACAAATTTATGGCAAATACAGCAACCAAAACCTCGGCACTATTCGCATTGATATCCGTATTTTTTTTCTGGGGATTTTTGGCAGCATCCAACGGTATTTTTATTCCCTTCTGTAAAACACATTTTAATCTAAGCCAGTTTCAATCTCAGCTGATCGACAGCGCCTTTTATGGGGCTTATTTTATAGGTTCGTTGCTTTTATACATCTTCTCTCTTCAATTCAATAAGGACATTATTAATAAGATCGGTTACAAGAAGACCATCATATACGGCCTGCTCATTTCCATCATAGGCGCACTGATCATGATCCCCGCCGTGAGTTCCGGGTCTTTCATGTTCATTCTCGCTGCATTTTTTATTATTGCTCTCGGATTTTCCTTGCAGCAGACTTCTGCAAATCCTTTAGTGCTGAATCTGGGAAATCCGGCAACGGGTTCCTACCGATTGAATTTTGCCGGAAGTGTTAATTCCCTTGGTACGGCCATAGGACCTATTTTGGTGAGTTTGGCTCTTTTTGGAAAAGTGGTTGCTACAGATACCGATAAGACATCTGCTTCCCTTGGTTCCATCAATGTTTTGTACGTGATTCTGGCCGTTGCTTTTGCTGCTGCTATCGTCATCCTTATTTTTTCGAAGATCCCTAAGCTGGAGATAGAGGAAGATGAATCGGAAGTGAAAGTTTTGAAACAGCCTTTATTCTTCATCATGGGAATCTTGGTTTTTCTTTTCGGGGTTTTTGCTTATTCGGCTTATGAAAGCACAAAAGTTGCTGCAGGTGTTGAATCATCTGCAGAGCACAACAAGATGATATTTCTTTCGGCCATTGCCGGGTTCTTGCTTTTGTTGTTGGCTGTGCTGGTTTTGCTTTATCGGAAGATCAAAAAAGGAAATCGATTTGAATCAGAAGCCTATCCTCAGGTCACACTCGGTATGATTGCCATTTTTATTTATGTGGGCGTGGAAGTGACGATTCAAAGCAATATGGGTACTCTTTTAAAAACGCCGGAATTTGGAGGGTTGGACGATTCCAAGATCAGTCCTTTCATTTCATTGTACTGGGGAAGTCTGATGATTGGTCGTTGGACGGGTGCCATCGATGCTTTTAAGTTGAGGAAAATGACAAACACCATTCTTACATTGGTCATTCCTTTTGTTGCTTTCGCCTTCGTTCTTTTTATGAATCACCTGAACGGTTCCGACATGAGTGATTTCTATTTCTATGCGATCTGTGTCGCGATCCTTTTGGGCGGATTTATTTTAGGAAAAAACCGTCCCACTTTCACGCTGATGCTGTTCGGTATCCTGGGCACGCTTGCTATGATAGTTGGTCTGCTTTGTCATGGAACCATTGGTATATATGCTTTCCTTAGTGGTGGCTTGTTTTGTTCTATTATGTGGCCTTGCATCTTTTCATTGGCCATTGCGGGATTAGGAAAATATACCAGCCAGGCTTCCGGCTTCCTCATCATGATGATTTTGGGCGGTGCTTTCATTCCTCCTGTGCAGGGCTTACTTGCTGATTATTCCAACATTCACATTTCTTACATTATACCTGTATTCTGTTTTATCTATCTGGCTTGGTATGCCTGGAAAATGAAAATCATTCTGAATAATAAAGGCATTGATTATGACAAAGCAGAAGCTGGTAGCGGCCATTGATATTGGCGGCACCAATACTGTTTTTGGATTGGTGGATGCAGACGGAAAGATCTTGATAAAAGAAACTATTTCCACGGAGCAGTTCCCCATTCCGGAAGATTTGGTGGCGGTTGTTTGTGAACACATCAAAAGAGCGATGAAGCAGTTTGCTGAAACTTATGAATTGGCAGGGGCAGGGATAGGTGCACCCAACGGAAATTATTTTAAAGGCACCATTGAATTCGCTCCCAATTTAAAATGGGTAGGCGTTATTCCTCTTGCAAAATTATTTGAGGAGCGGCTGCTTGTTAAAACAGTTCTGACGAATGATGCAAATGCGGCTGCTATCGGAGAGATGATGTTCGGAGCGGCAAAAGGAATGAAAGATTTTATTTTCATCACACTGGGAACTGGCTTGGGGAGCGGAATTGTGGCTAATGGAGAAATGATCCTCGGACACGATAGTTTTGCCGGGGAGATCGGACATGTCATCATGTTTCCCGATGGAAGACAATGTGGATGTGGCCGTAAAGGATGTCTGGAAACTTATTGTTCTGCGACCGGCATAAAACGAACCTATTCGGATCTGTTGATGAGTCATCACGATAAAGCCAACCTTCAGGCTCGTGTTGCCGATGCTAAATACATATACGACAAAGCCATTGACGGTGATAAAGATGCCATTGAGGCTTTTAACCAGACGGGTGAAATTCTTGGATTGGCTCTTGCAAATAGTGTTGCTTACACAAGTCCCGAAGCGATTTTTCTTTTTGGTGGATTGGCTTTGGCTGGTGATTTTATTTTTAAACCGACTTTAGAAAGTTTCGAAAGAAATTTATTGAACATCTATAAAAACAAGATCAAAATCCTGCCCTCGAAGCTGAAGGAAAATGATGCGGCCATCTTGGGGGCGGCATCCCTGATATTAAGAGAGTTGAAACCGTGATGGAGGAGAAGGACAGAAAAAATAAAGAAGAACGCTACCTGGAGGTGGTCTTCAAATTGCTTTATTTGATCATCGCGGTTATGATCTTCGGAGGACTCTTTATTTACATTCATGTGGCGGGTGTGCCTGACATGCTGAAACCATCAGAGGAGCTGGTTTATGAAAATGTAAAAGAGCCCGTCGTAAAAAAAGATGAAATTAAAAGTGATCTCTGGCAAGCACCGGATACTTTGGAAATTGTAAATGAACCGAATGCAGATCAAATTTTTTATGGCAGAGATCTAATTAAAAATACAGCCTTTTACTTGGGCCCTTTTGGGAAAGTTGCTGCGATGAGTAATGGGATGAATTGTCAGAACTGCCATTTGGATGCGGGAACAAAAGCATTCGGAAATAATTATAGCGGTGTGGCGTCGACTTATCCAAAGTTCCGGGAACGCTCAGGGGCGATGGAAAATATTTACAAGCGTGTAAATGATTGTTTTGAAAGGAGTCTGAATGGCAAAATGCTGGATACACTGGGGAAAGAAATGCAGGCCATCCGGGCTTACATCGTTTGGCTTGGGAAGGATGTTAAAAAAGGAGAGAAACCAAAAGGGAGTGGATTGACGGAATTGAAATACCTGGAGAGGGCAGCGGATTCGCAAAAAGGTCAGTCGGTTTATGTCGCAAAATGTTTATCCTGTCACGCAGCAAACGGCGAGGGAAAAATGAATCCTGACAAAACGACTTATCAGTATCCGCCTTTGTGGGGCAAGGCGAGTTACAACGATGGAGCGGGGTTGTTCCGGTTGTCGAGGTTTGCGGGTTATGTGAAATCAAACATGCCCTTTGGAGCTAAACATGACAATCCTCAGTTATCAGATGAAGAATGCTGGGATGTGGCGGCATTTGTGAATTCGCAGACAAGGCCTAAAAAAGATCTGAGTAAGGACTGGCCGAAAATTGCTGGGAAACCGGTCGATCATCCATTCGGTCCTTATGCGGATAAATTTACAGAGCAAGAGCATAAGTACGGACCTTTTGAGCCGATCGCTGAATTGAAGAAAAAGAAATCAAAAAAGTAAACAGATAATGATGAATATACTTACACAACCATGGCCCTGGTATGTCTCCGGCCCTTTGATCGGACTGATGGTTCCGGCATTGCTGATCTTAGGCAACAAGACTTTCGGGATCTCTTCTTCGCTGCGTCACATTTGTGCGGCTTGTATTCCTACAAAAGCAGAGTTTTTCAAATACGATTGGAAAGCAGAATCCTGGAACCTGATTTTTGCTCTGGGTATTGTTTTAGGCGGATTGGTCGCTGGTTATTTTTTCGCAAATCCGGAGCCGGTTCAAATCTCTGAAGCAACGGTTGCCGATCTGAGTGCAATGGGGGTGAAAAATTTTTCAGGATTCCTGCCGGAAGATATTTTTAATTTCCATTCTTTACTCACTGTAAAAGGATTCCTTTTGATGATTGTGGGTGGTTTTTTTGTCGGCTTCGGAACCCGTTATGCTGGCGGCTGCACGTCCGGCCACTCGATTATGGGACTTTCGAACCTACAGTTTCCATCTTTGGTCGCAACCATTTGTTTCTTCGTTGGAGGACTAGCAATGACTTGGTTCATTCTGCCTTGGATTTTAAGCTTATAACATACATTTAAACTAAAAATACTATATCATGAATAAAATTAAATTCCTTACAATCGGATTCCTCTTTGGAGTGATTCTCATAAAAGCAGAAGTCATCTCCTGGTTCCGCATTCAAGAAATGTTCAGATTTCAGGCATTTCAAATGTATGGCATCATTGGTTCAGCCGTGATGGTCGGGATGCTTTCTGTATTTCTAATAAAAAAATACAATGTGAAAACAATCTCAGGAGACGAAATAAAAATTGAACCGAAGAAGTTCTCAAAAGGAAATATTATCGGCGGATTGATGTTCGGGTTGGGTTGGGCAATGACGGGTGCTTGTCCGGGCCCCTTATTTGCATTGGTCGGCAGCGGACTGTTGATCATTGCAGTCGTTTTGCTGAGTGCGATCCTTGGAACTTGTGTTTATGGACTAATGAAAGATAAACTACCGCATTAATGAATGAGGAAAAATGTAATAAGAAAGGTTGCGATTGTGGCTGTCACGATGCACCGATAGAAAATGCTGCCGGAGCAAAGAAGGGCCATGATCAGAAACGCAGGGACTTTCTCCGTTATACCGGACTGGGTGCCCTCGGTTTGGGACTTGGTCCTGCATTGACCTATTGGCTGCAGGAAGAAGGAAAGATCAAGGACATTGTCAAAAATCCTGCGATCATCAACGGAAAGGCACAGCGCTTTACCATTCTGCATACTTCCGACATTCACGGACAACTGGACATTCATGATGAATTCTTTTTTGAAAATGGCAAACCCGTTTATAAAAAGAGGGGAGGTTTTGCGACTTTGCAAACTATGCTGAAGGAACTGAAACAGCAAAATCCATTGAATACGCTTATTGTAGATGGAGGCGATTGTTTTCAGGGAAGCGGCATTGCTTCTTTAACACAAGGTCAGGCAATCGTACCTCTCATCAATAAAATGAATTACGATCTTGTCCTTCCCGGAAACTGGGAAGTGGTGTACGGAAAGAAGATGCTGATGCACGACATGAACAGTTACACGGCCGCGAAAGTTTGTACAAACATGTTTCACAACGATGACCTGGATCTTGAATCATTGTTTCCTCCCTATCAGATTTTTAACCTGGGCGGAACAAAAATCGGATTCATAGGCTACAACGATCCGCTCACACCGATTCGCCAATCTCCGGCTTATTCCAAAGGAATTAAATTCACTTTTCCCAAAGTGAACATTCAGAAATATGTAAAACTCCTTCGTGAAGAAAAGGGCTGCTCTATGGTCTTTGTGTTGTCTCACATGGGATTAGCGCAACAACTGCATTTATCGAATCAGGAATATGCAACCGGCGTGGATTATATTCTGGGGGCAGACACACACGAACGGATACGTGAGCCTTTGCAAGGCAAATATTCCAAAGTGACCGAGCCGGGCGCTTTCGGCTCTTTTGTCGGCAAGCTCGACATTGTGATCGAGAATGGAAAGATAAAGGATGAAGTTTATGAGTTGATAGATGTGGATCCTGAAAGATACAAGGAAGACGAAGATATGAAAGCCGCTGTAATCAGCACAAAGAAGCCGTATAAAAAAGTGTTAGATGAAGTATTGGGACAAACAACTACTCCGCTGGTCAGGTATTACATCATTGAAACACCAATGGACAATCTCATCACCGATGCTGTAATGTGGAAATTCAAAACAGACATTGCTGTTTCCAACGGATTCAGATTTTGTCCGCCTCTTGTCCCCGATGAAAAAACCGGAGTGGCAGATATTACCAGGGATTATTTGTGGAGCATGCTGCCGGTGAATTCGGAAGTGAAGACAGCCGATGTGAAAGGCAAACAGATCTGGAATTGGTTAGAGAATGAATTGGAAAATGCATTTGCAAAAGATCCGACAAAGCGCTTTGGCGGGTGGTTCGTCCGTTTTAAGGGAATGCAAGTAACCTTCACAATCGGAAATGAAAAGGGAAAACGAGTGCAGCAGGTTTGCATCAAAGATGAACCGCTGGATTTGGATAAAATGTATACCATGGTCGCCTGTGAGCGTGAAGGAGATCCCGACAACATGCTTTGCAGGATGCGGAATGTTCACAACCAGGTTTCTCAAGGCGTGATGCTGCACGATGTGATCGAACAATACCTTGCTGAGTTTTCGCCGGTTTCACCAAAGATTGAAGGACGCGCTATTGCAACGGATGCAGATTCATCCTTGTTGACGCAAGCACAAGGAGTTAAATATGAATTCAGATAATTTTTGATTTACGAATAATCGCTTTTTTGTAACGTCATTGCGACCAAAGCGAAGCAATCTATACCGACATGAATAGAAATGTAATTATAATTATTTGCAGCCTTCTCACTCTTTTGGGCAATGCACAGGATTTTGTTCCCAAAAAAATACTGCCCATCATTCCGCTTCCGAGGGAAATAAAGTCATCAGGAGGAGAATTTGTGCTGACGGCCGAAACAAAAATTGTGGTGATGGCAGAAGGATTTCAAACAGAGATCGACTACCTGAATAAGTCTTTGAAATCCTCTTATGGTTTTGATCTGCCCGTTGTGAAAATACTTCCAACAGACGGAAACTACATCATCATTACCCGCCCTGATTTTGAAGCCGGCTGGAAAGAAAATTATGATCTTACCATTAACGAGAATCAAATTTATTTTTTAGCTGAAGGAAGTGCAGGATTGTTTTACGGAATAGAGACACTTCTTCAATTGATGCCTCTTGAAAAATCCGATAAGGTGAAGATCCCTTGCGTACAGATCAAAGATGCCCCCCGTTATCAGTGGAGGGGCATGCACCTGGATTGCAGCCGCCATTTTTTTACTAAGGATGAAGTAAAAAAATACATCGACTACCTGGCCATGTATAAATTCAACATCTTTCATTGGCATTTGGTGGACGATCAGGGTTGGAGAATTGAGATCAAGAAATATCCTTTGCTGACTTCCGTTGGAGGAGCCAGAAAAGAAACCATCGTTGGAAAACCGACTTGGGAAAAGGATGGCACGCCTTCCAAAAATGACAAATACGATGGTATCTCCTACGGAGGTTTTTATACTCAGGAAGATGTAAAGGAAATTGTGGCTTATGCACAAAGCAAATACATTACGGTAGTGCCTGAAATAGAAATGCCGGGACATTCATTGGCAGCACTTGCCGCTTATCCTCAGTTTTCCTGCACGGGCGGTCCTTTTGAAACATATACGAAATGGGGCGTTTCGGATGATGTGTATTGTGCGGGGAATGATGCAACTTTTGCTTTTCTGGAGGATATCCTTGCTGAAGTAATGCCTTTGTTCCCTGGAAAGTATATTCATATCGGAGGTGACGAATGTCTAAAAGACAGGTGGAAAGCTTGCCCGAAATGTCAGAAGCGGATTGCTGATGAGAAGCTTAAGAATGTGGAAGAACTGCAAAGTTATTTCATCACCCGCATAGAAAAATATTTGAATGCACAAGGAAAACAGATTATCGGTTGGGATGAGATTCTGGAAGGCGGACTTGCACCAAATGCTGCAGTGATGAGCTGGAGAGGCACAAAAGGAGGGATTGAAGCTGCAAAACAAAAACATTATGTAGTGATGAGTCCCGGGAAACCTTGTTATTTTGATCACTACCAATCAAAAGATAAAACAAAGGAACCACTCGCGATTGGAGGCTTCAATCCTTTGGATTCGGTTTATGCTTACAATCCTACTCCAAAAATGCTCAATGAAGACGAATCTAAATACATAATGGGTGCCCAGGCCAATGTGTGGACGGAATACATCAGCAGCTTCCAACAAGTGGAGTACATGGCTATGCCACGCATGGCTGCTCTTTCGGAAGCTTTGTGGACTCCATTGGATAAAAAAAATTACAAGGATTTTGTCGCACGATTAAAACTCCACGCACCGATGTTGGATGGAATGGGTGTTAATTATGCGAAACATTTTAAAAGCATAAAATAGCTGAAGGTGAGATCCCGGATCAAATCCGAGATAAATCAGGCTTAGCTTGATTTTCCTAAAGCCCAACCGGATTAAAAAATAAATCCCGACAGGACTACTAAACCTATCGGGATTCTGGATAAACACTTACAATATGTAAGAAAAACTACTTGGACAAATGTAAGTTACCTTGTAAAATTGACCAGATCAAATAGCGTTTATTCTTAGACATTGAAGGGCATAAAAATTTGTAAAACATGACTAATAGAAGGGAGTTCATAAAAATAGGCGCTTTGGCTTCGACCGCATTGTTGGTCAGTAAAATAAGTGCTAAAGAAAAAACACAACAAGCGGATTTGAAGATCAGCGAGGGAAAGCCGATCGTGTTGTCAACCTGGAATTTTGGTTTGAAAGCCAACGAAGCCGCTTGGGAAGTGCTAAACAAAAAGGGGAGAGCCCTTGATGCAGTTGAGGCTGGAGTGAAAATTCCAGAAGGAGATCCCACGGAAAGAAGCGTTGGTTATGGCGGTCGTCCCGACAGAGATGGAAGGGTGACTTTAGATGCCTGCATCATGGACGAAAATGCGAACATTGGTTCTGTCGCCTGTCTGGAGCACATCAAACACCCCATATCTGTTGCAAGAGCCGTAATGGAAAAAACACCCCATGTGATGCTTGTTGGTGAAGGCGCGCTGACTTTTGCCTTAAGTCAAGGTTTTGTAAAAGAAAATTTATTGGTCGCCGATTCAGAAAAAGAATGGAAAGAATGGTTAAAAACCAGTAGCTACAAACCCATTGTGAATGTTGAAAATCACGACACCATTGGAATGATTGCTTTAGATGCAGCAGGTAATTTATCAGGAGCCTGCACCACCAGCGGCATGGCATTCAAGATGCACGGACGTGTAGGCGATTCTCCAATCATCGGAGCGGGTTTGTACGTTGACAATGAAATAGGTGCTGCAACGGCAACCGGGCACGGTGAAGAAGTTGTCCGCATTGCGGGCTGTCATTTGGTAGTTGAATTGATGCGTCAGGGAAGAACTCCGGAAGAAGCTTGTAAAGAAGCAGTGAGCAGGGTTGTGAAGCTGACAGCAAACCGAAAAAAGAATCTCAGTGACATTCAAGTAGGATTCATAGCATTGAATAAAAAAGGAGAATATGGTTCCTATTGCGTGCAGAGCGGATTTAATTATGCCGTTTATGACGCGAAAGGAAATAACCTTGTGAATGCGGACTATCACTTAAAATAATGTAGCAACCAAGAGATTTAATTTAAACGTTTGCCAATTCCCCCTTAAAAAGGGGGCTAGGGAGATTAAATGATGATCATTCCAAAACTCGAAATAGCCGCCTTCAACTTGCAATCCGCTCTCGTCGCTCAACAGGGCGGAGCAGACCGGATAGAACTCTGCGATGATTTTTCATGCGGAGGACTTACTCCCAATTATGGAACGTTTGAGACTGCAAGAAAATTAATTGCACTTGATCTTTTTGTAATGATTCGTCCCCGTGGAGGAAACTTCATATACTCGGAAGAAGAATTCGATCAAATGAAAAAGGACATTCTTTATTTTAAAGAGAAGCAAGCGGATGGATTTGTGTTTGGGATCCTTGCAGAGGACGGAAGTATCAATAAAGAAAAGAACAAGATGTTGGTGGAGTTGGCAAAACCATTGCCCTGCAGTTTTCATAGGGCTTTCGATGTTTCAAAAGAATTGAACAAAAATTTGGAAGATGTAATCGATTGTGGGTTCAGCACGATATTAACGTCCGGACAAACAAAGTCGGCCATGGAAGGAATAATGCAGCTTGCTGAACTAATGGCGAATTCCAAAGGCCGGATTACGATTATGCCGGGAGGGGGAGTGAGGTCTTCGAATCTTTCTGTATTGAAAGACAAAATAAACACCACTTATTATCATTCTTCCGCTATTATAAAGGGTGACGTTGCAGATCTGAAGGAGGTAAAAATGTTGAAAGAAAAATTATCGTGAATCAGTTGATGAAGTATATCTTCCTGTTTCTTTTTCCACTTGTAATGCACGCACAAGTGGCTAAAAGGAGTCTCACTAGTGGGAATTGGAAGTTCAAAAATGCGACCTCCGATAAGTGGTTGAAGGCCGAAGTTCCGGGAACCGTTCATACCGACCTTTACGCGAACAAACTCATTCCAGATCCATTTTATGGCGATAATGAAAAGAAGCTCCAGTGGATTGAAAATGAGAATTGGGAATATCAATCTGTTTTTTCAATATCGGAAAAAGAATTGCTTCGTTCGCACATTGAATTGCAGTTCGATGGTTTGGATACTTATGCAAAAGTATACCTGAACGATTCATTGGTCATCACTGCAGATAACATGTTCCGCAGCTGGAATGCAGAAGTCAGAAAAAATCTTCATAAAGGAAAGAATAAGCTCCGTATCGTTTTTGAGTCGGCCGTTAAAAAAGGAAAAGCAGAAGCTCAAAAACTTGCTTATACATTGCCGGGTGATGAAAAAGTGTTCACGCGAAAAGCTCAATACCAGTATGGCTGGGACTGGGGCCCGCGTTTTGTCACCTGTGGTATTTGGAAGGAGGTAAGACTCGTGAGTTGGGAGGATGCGCGAATCCTCAGTGTGAAATTTGTGCAAAAATCATTGACCGACTCATTAGCGAATTTAGAATTTGTTTGTGAAGTCCAGAGTGATGTTGCAGCGAATGCATATCTCGACATTGCGCATTTGGGGCAGGATGTGAGCGGACAAATGACTCATAAGGTCGCGCTTAAGAAAGGAGTTGGTAGTTATGTTTTGTCATATACGATTAAAAATCCTCAGCGCTGGTGGTGCAATGGGATGGGCTTCCCAATCACTTATGGATTTGAGATTAATTTGTCCTACGATTCTCGGTTTCTTGATGAGGAGCATTTGAATGTAGGCTTGCGCACCATTGAATTGATTCAGGATAAAGACAGTATCGGGAAAAGTTTTTATTTTAGATTGAATGGAGTTCCCGTTTTCATGAAAGGCGCCAATTATATACCGGACGACAATTTTCTTCCCCGTGTGGATCGTTATCATCACTTTAAGATTATCAACGATGCGGTGGCTGCAAATATGAACATGCTGCGCGTGTGGGGTGGAGGCGTTTATGCATCTGATGAATTCTATTCCTATTGTGACCTGACAGGAATTATGGTGTGGCAGGATTTTATGTTCGCCTGCGCAATGTATCCGGGAGACGATCATTTTGTAAATAACGTGGCTGCAGAAGTGATCGATCAGACAGAACGCCTGAGGAATCATCCATGTCTGGCATTGTGGTGCGGAAATAACGAAGTGGATGAAGGTTGGAAGAATTGGGGCTGGCAAAAACAGTACAAGTATTCCGAAAAAGATTCCACAACAATTGCTCAGGACAATTCTGCTTTGTTTGACCATTTCATGAAAGATCTCGTAAATACTTATGATGGAAGCAGAGCTTACTGGCCGAGTTCACCAAGTATCGGCTGGGGACACGCGGAAAGTTTAGAGGAAGGAGATTCTCATTACTGGGGCGTTTGGTGGGGGAAGGAGCCTTTTGAAAATTATCAAAAAAAAGTGGGGCGCTTCATGAGTGAGTACGGTTTTCAGGGAATGCCTACTTTGAATACCATGCAAAAATATGGCGTGTTCAGGCCCAAACAAAAAGGCTCCATGAAAAAAAGTGAATTTGTCGCAGACTTTTATGGACATAGAATTGATTCAACAATTTTTAAAGCTCACCAAAAACATCCGACCGGGTATCAAACCATATCCGAATACATGCAACGCGATTATAAAATTCCTAGCAAACTAGAAGACTATGTTTATGTTTCACAACTACTTCAAGCGGAAGGAATGAAAATGGCAATCGAAGCTCACCGCAGAGCAAAGCCTTATTGCATGGGGACTTTGTATTGGCAGCTGAACGATTGTTGGCCAGTCACGTCTTGGAGTTCTTTCGATTATTACAATAATTGGAAGGCTTCTTTTTATCAGGTAAAACGCTCTTATGAGGATCTGATTGTTTCGGTGGAAGAAACAAAAGATAGTTGCAAAGTTTATGTTGTTTCCGATCTTACCAGAAACGAGAAAGGGGAGCTCGTTATGGAATTGTTTGATCTTTCCGGAAAACTTGTCTTTTCGAAAGCCGATACGGGAACTGTAGTGGCCAATTCTTCAGTTGTTTTTTGCAGATTTGACAAGTCCATCATCAAGAAATATAACATCAATGATTTGGTTCTTAGATGTAGCTGGAAAAGTATGGACAATTACGTGTCTGATTACTCCTGCGATCACTATTTCGCTCAGGTGAAGAACCTGAACCTTCAAAGGCCGAACATTTCAGTGAATTTTGATTTCTGCGAACAAGTGCAGTGCTTTACGCTGGAGACCGATGTTCCTGCTAAGAATGTTTTCATTTCCATTGATGGAGAATCAGTAAATTTGAGTGATAATTATTTTGACCTGCTTCCCGGTGAACGCAAGACCATTTATTTGCCGAAGAGTAGCGGAATTAGAAAACTTAAAAACAAGATCGTTGTTAGATCTTTGTATGATACCTATTTTAAATGAAAAAGATAATTATACCATTTTTATTTAGTGTTTGTTCGGCAGTAGCACAGCAGTTAAATTATTCCGACCATGTAGATCCTCTGGTCGGTACCGGCGGACACGGACATACATTTCCTGGTGCTACTGTCCCGTTCGGAATGGTGCAGCTTTCTCCGGATACCCGTGTGGATGGCAGCTGGGATGGCTGCAGCGGTTATCATTACAGTGATTCCGTCATTTACGGTTTTTCACATACCCATTTGAGTGGAACAGGTTGCAGCGATTATGGAGATATCATGCTTATGCCAATGATGGGGCAACCCAGCTTTGACAATAAAGTATATTCTTCCAAATTTTCTCACAAGACGGAGAAAGCAAGTGTTGGATTTTATAGTGTAAAATTGCAAGATGATAACATTGATATTGAATTAACCGCAACCACCAGGGTTGGATTTCATAAATACACCTTCAACAAGGACGGCGATGCAAGCATCATTTTGGATCTGCTTCATCGGGATAAAATGTTGGAAGGGTTTATTAAAGTATTAGATAATTCAACTATAGAAGGGACAAGGACGAGTGAGGCTTGGGCAAAAAGACAAGTAATTTTTTACAGGATATGCTTTTCTAAACCTTTTGACAGCAAGCAAATAATGAGTGGTGATAATTATGATCTCCATGGAAATTTTAATTTTAAAGTCAAAAAAGGAGAATCCATTTATGTAAAAGTGGCTATTTCCCCCGTTAGCACAGAAGGAGCCAAGAAGAACATGGATGCAGAGTTGCCGGGCTGGGATTTTGAAAAGACAAAAATGGCTGCAAGAACCTTGTGGAACAATGAGCTCCGGAAAATTGAAGTGAAGTCGAACAGTTTAGACAAGCTGAAAATATTCTACACGGCCCTGTATCATACCATGATTCAACCCAATGTGGCTATGGATGTGGATAGCGTGTACAGAGGGCGAGATAATAACATTCATAAAGCAGACGGATTTACGTATTATTCTGTATTCTCATTGTGGGATACTTTTCGTGCTGCGCATCCTTTGTATTCCATCATTGACCGAAAGCGCACTTCCGACTTCGTCAATACTTTTTTAGCACAATATGAACAAGGAGGAAGGTTGCCTGTCTGGGAACTTGCCAGCAATGAAACCGACTGCATGATTGGTTATCACTCAGTGAGTGTGATCGCAGATGCCATGGTGAAAGGGATCAAAGGTTTTGATTATCAAAAAGCATATACGGCTAGTAAACAGAGTGCAATGTTGGATCATCTCGGATTGAAGGCATATAAAGACAAAGGGTTTATTAGCATGGAAGACGAACATGAAAGTGTTTCGAAAACATTGGAGTATGCTTATGATGACTGGTGCATTGCCCAGATGGCGGAGATCCTAGATAAAGATTATGACCATCACTATTTCATGAAGCGCTCACAGTCTTGGAAAAATGTATTTGATCCGGAGACAGGTTTTATGCGGCCCAAGAAAAATGGAGGATGGTTAAAGCCATTTGAACCGAGAGAAGTGAACAATAATTTTACCGAAGGGAATTCCTGGCAATATACTTTTTTTGTCCCGCAGGACGTTTTTGGGTTAATGAATTCAATGGGAGGAAAGGATAAGTTTGAAATGAAGTTGGATGAATTGTTTTCTTCTTCCACGGCTACTACAGGGCGTGATCAGGCGGATATTACCGGTTTGATTGGGCAGTATGCGCATGGCAATGAACCCAGCCACCACATGGCCTATTTGTATGAGTATGTCAATAAGAGTTATAAAGCCGAAGAGCGGATTCACCAAATCCTTTTTGATTTTTACAAATCGGATCCGGATGGATTGATTGGGAATGAAGATTGCGGACAAATGAGTGCCTGGTATGTTTTAAGTTCCATGGGTTTTTATCAGGTGACTCCCGGAATAAATAAATACGTGCTGGGAACGCCCTTATTTCAAGATGTAAAGATTCATTTGGAGAATGGCAATACCTTTACTGTAAAAACAAAAAACCTGTCCGATCTTAATTTTTATGTTCAGTCTAAAACCTTTAAGTCAGGAATTTCAATACCCATACCTAAAGATGTGGATATTTCAGACGATTGGAGCGGCTTCAATCACCTCAATTATGAAAGTATATTAAATGGAGGCACGTTAACATTCACAATGGGGAATAAACCCTTGATCCACCAAACGATGAATGAAGGGGTGTATGTTTTAGAACATTCGCCAAACCTCAAGATACTTTCCGTTCCTTTCATCAATACCCCATCTCGGGTTTTTGACGATAGTATGCTTGTTGCTCTTCAATCAAGTACAAAAACATATTTTGCTTTTTCGACTATGGATGGTTCTCCATTAATTTTTCATTTATACGATAAGCCTTTTACTATCAACAATTCTAAAATCATTTTTGCTTATGCCGATGATGGAAATATAAAAAGTGACACCATTTCCGGCAGCTTTTATAAACGACCGAATCACTGGAAGATCAACATCCTTTCGAAATACAATCCTCAGTATACTGCCGGTGGTGATGAAGGGTTGATCGATGGTTTGCGGGGAGATGTGAACTGGAGGAAAGGGGAGTGGCAGGGCTATCAATACCAGGATTTTGAAGCCGTGATCGATTTGGGTGCTTACCAAAACCTTAGCACATTCAGTGCAGGATTTTTGCAGGATTCACGTTCCTGGATTCTCATGCCTTCGAAAGTGGAGTTTTATGCTTCCGCTGATAATAAAGAGTTTGTGCTGATAGGAGCAGATACGCACACGATCGACCCCAAAGATGAGGTTACACAGATTAATAACTTTGTACTTACGAACAAAAATGTGAAGGCCCGTTACATTAAAGTAAAAGCCTATAATTTCGGTAAACTTCCTTCCTGGCATCTGGGCTATGGCGACAGCGCCTTTCTTTTCATCGATGAGATTAGTATAAAGTAGCCTGGAAATATATATTAGTTAACATTGTATACTATTAACAATTTTAACTAATTTTGTTCCATGGCTATCAAACAGAAATTGGATCAATGCATGCCCCTTGGTAAATACATGGGTGGGCTCACCAAGATCTATTTCGGAGCATTGAGCAAGCAGCTCGAGCCACTTGGTGTTGATCGCCATTTCTCGACGCTTTTAGCTATTGACAGAGCCGAGCAAAAATGCACCCAGCAGTATTTATCCGACCTCTTGAATTGCGACAAAGTCTCCATGGTTAGAATGCTGGATTACCTCGTAAGCAAAAAAATGATCAGCCGTACTGTTAATCCCAAGGACAGAAGAGAACACATCATTGAGCTGAGTCCCAAGGCGAAGAAGATCATGCCGTCTATTCGGAACGGGGTTATTGAAATGAATTCCATCGCTTTAAAAGGAATCAGTAAAAAGGATATAGCAACTTTTTATTCTTGCATGGCTGCAATCTTAAGAAACATCGAATACCTGCCTGCAAACGAGGTAGACATTAAACTCAAAAAAAAGAAATGAAATGAGAATCAAGGGTCTTATTATTGCAATTGTGGTCATCGGCATTTTGCTATCAGCCAAATTTATTTTTTTTCCTTCGGAGTCTTCTGCTCCGGATGCTAAGAGCGGTAAGTCGGGTGGGCCGGTAGGTTCACCCAGCAATGTGACGGCCAGTGTCATCGAACCAGAAAAACTCAGCAATGAAGTTTACGCCTCGGGAACCGTCATGGCAAACGAAGAAGTTCAGCTGCACCCCGAATTGTCGGGAAAGGTGATCCAGCTGAATTTTGAAGAAGGAAGTAAAGTCGTAAAAGGGCAATTATTGGTCAAAATCAATGATGCTGATGTTCAGGCCAATTATAAAAAATTGCAGTTACAGAATAAACTCGCGGAGGAAAAATTGAATCGTCAGAAACAACTCTTGGCGATCAATGGTATCAGTCAGGAAGAATTCGACATTCTGCAGAACCAATACGATGTGATAAAAGCGGAGATGGAATATGTTGTTGCGCAGATCGCCAAAACGGAGATCCGTGCTCCTTTTAATGGAGTGGTGGGTTTAAAAAGTGTGAGTGAAGGTGCTTATGTCACCCCGGCAACGCTCATTGCCAGCATCCAACAGATTGATCCTGTGAAAATCGATTTTTCTGTTTCCGAACAATATTCTTCACTTGTTAAAAAAGGAGATCGAATTTCCTTCAGCATAGAAGGCAACGAAGAAAAGCTAACTGCACAAGTATTTGCATTCGAACCAAAGATTGACATGGCAACACGTACCTTACAGGTGAGAGCAATTTGTTCGAATCCGAAAGGAGCCATTTTTCCCGGTGCGTTTGCCCGTGTGCAGCTGGCTTTGCACGACATTGATTCAGCTATGATGGTTCCTACAGAAGCAGTCATTCCTGACCTTAAAGGAAAAAAAGTATACAGAATCAAGAACGGACAGGCAGAGCCGGTTAAAGTAATCACAGGTTTGAGAACCGATGAAAAGATTCAGATCACGGAGGGATTGACATTTGGTGACACGATCATTGTAAGAGGCATTATGTCGTTGAAGCCCGGAGCTGCAGTTAAAGTAACCGAATTAAAATAAGAAGAGGGAATGAACATTTCATCCATAAGCATAAACCGTCCGGTTCTGACCATAGTGATGTCCGTCATCATTGTGCTCTTTGGTGCCATAGGTTACAATTTCTTAGGTGTAAGAGAATATCCTTCGATCGATCCGCCGATCATAACTGTTAAAACCAATTATGCTGGAGCCAATGCAGACGTAATAGAATCGCAGATTACTGAGCCGCTTGAAAAAGTATTGAACGGAATAGAAGGAGTGAGAACAATTTCCTCTGCCAGCAATCAAGGTTCCAGCACGATAACGGTGGAGTTCAACCTGGATGCAAACATTGAAGCAGCGGCCAACGATGTGCGTGATAAAGTTTCTCAGGCAGTTAGGCAGCTGCCTCAAGATATCGACGGGTTGCCGACCGTTACTAAATCCGATGCGAATTCCGATGCTATCTTGTCAATGACCATTCAGAGTGATTCTATCGGGCAAATGGAACTGAGCGCTTTTGTGGAGAATGTGATCGCCGAAAGAATGCAGACCATTGAAGGGGTGAGTACCATTCAAATCTGGGGACAGAAAAAATATGCGATGAGGATGTGGATGAATCCCGATAAACTCGCAGCATACGGGTTGACGCCTTTGGATGTGAAACAGGCTTTAGATAGAGAGAATGTGGAATTGCCTTCTGGGAAAGTGGCTGGAAACAGTACAGAGCTTACAGTAAAAACTGTGGGTAAACTGACAGATGAAAGTGCTTTCAACAACATGGTCATTCGTTCCGATGGCAACCGAGTCATCCGTTTCAAAGACGTTGGATACGCGTTATTGGGGCCGGAAAATGAAGAAACCATTCTGCGCGAGTCTGGAATGCCGATGATAGGATTGGGAGTTGTTCCACAGCCCGGCGCGAATTACATCAACATTGCCGATGAATTTTACAAACGTCTTGAGCAGATCAAGAAAGATCTGCCGAAAGGATTTAAGATCGGCGTCGCGCTCGACAACACTAAATTCGTAAAACGTTCCATTCTTGAAGTGAAGGAAACACTGCTGATTGCCATCGTCCTGGTGATTCTTATAATTTATTTGTTTTTTCGTGATTGGTTGGTGGCCTTCCGTCCGCTAATTGACATTCCTGTTTCATTGATTGGTGCGTTCTTCATCATGTACCTGATGGATTATTCCATCAATGTGTTGACCCTCCTTGCTATCGTGCTTGCAACGGGTCTCGTGGTCGATGATGGAATCGTTGTGACTGAAAATATCTATAAAAAGATTGAAGGTGGGATGAATCCGATCGAAGCTGCTCACAAAGGTTCCAAAGAAATTTTCTTTGCAGTCATCTCTACGTCCGTCACATTGGCGGCAGTTTTTATGCCGGTGATTTTTCTGGAAGGATTTGTCGGCCGCTTGTTCCGTGAGTTCGGAATTGTGATCGCCGGTGCGGTTCTTATTTCTGCATTTGTTTCTTTGACGCTTACACCGATGCTGAATGCTTATTTGGTACGCAAGAAACCAAAGAAGAGCAGGTTCTATGAAATGACAGAGCCTTTTTTTGAAAAAATGGTCAGCAGCTATGAGAACTCCCTTGCCCGCTTTATGAAGATCCGCTGGGTGGCCTGGGTGATTATTTTGTTGAGTGGCGGACTGGGCTTAGTAGCATTTTTTGGCTTGCAATCGGAGTTGGCTCCGTTGGAAGACCGCAGTTGGTTCCGTGTTTCAATAACGGCACCAGAAGGCGCTTCTTATGAATACACAGATGCCTATGTTCTTAGATTCACCGATTTCATAAACGATTCCATTCCTGAAAAAAGAATTTGTCTGACGGTGACTGCTCCTGGCTTCAGTGGTTCAGGTGCTGTAAATACGGGCTTTGTTCGTTTGGCACTGACAGAGCCCGGCGAAAGAAAGCGCAGTCAGCAGCAGATCGCTGATTACATTACTAAATCTACAAAAGCTTTTCCGGAAGCAAAATCTTTTGTGATCCAGGAGCAAACCATTTCTTCCGGAGGTTCCAGAGGCGGTTTGCCCGTTCAATTTGTTTTGCAAGCTCCTAATTTCCAAAAACTAAAAGAGAAACTGCCCTTATTTATTGAAGAAGCAAACAAGAGTAAAGTTTTTCAGACGGTGGATGTGAATTTGAAATTTAACAAACCGGAATTGAACATTACCATCGACCGGGAAAAGGCTCAGGCGATCGGTGTGTCGGTGAGTGATGTGGCGCAGACCCTTCAGCTGGCTCTGAGCGGACAGCGTTTCAGTTACTTTAACATGAATGGAAAACAATATCAGGTGATCGGGCAATACGAGAGGGCTAAACGCGATGAACCCCTGGATCTGAAGTCGATGTACATTCGCAACAAGAAAGGAGAGATGATCCAGCTGGATAACGTAGTAACGATTGTTGAACAAAGCAGCCCTCCACAATTGTATCATTACAACAGGTATCAGTCAGCAACCGTTTCCGCTGGCCTTGCTCCTGGAAAAACAATCGGGGATGGAGTGAAAGAGATGGAAGCGATTTCAGCGAAAATACTCGATGATTCTTTTTCAAAAGCGCTGACCGGGCCTTCCCGAGATTTTGTGGAAAGCTCATCCAACGTGATGTTTGCTTTTCTGCTGGCCTTGCTTTTGATTTATCTGATCCTGGCTGCACAGTTTGAAAGTTTCTCGGACCCGCTCACGATTATGTTCACGGTTCCATTGGCTCTGTGCGGTGCACTTTTAGCTTTGTGGTATTTTAATCAGACCTTCAACATTTTTAGTCAGATCGGAATGATCATGCTGATAGGTCTTGTGACAAAGAACGGCATCCTGCTCGTGGAGTTCGCGAATCAGCTAAAAGAACAGGGCAAATCAGTGAAGGAAGCCATACAAGAAGCCGCTGCAGCGCGTCTCCGACCTATCCTCATGACAAGCATCGCAACAGCATTAGGAGCCATGCCAATCGCTTTGTCCTTGGGCGCAGGTTCAAAAAGCAGAATGGCGATGGGAATTGTGATCGTGGGTGGAATTCTTTTTTCACTCGTACTTACACTTTTTGTGATCCCTGCCATTTATTCATTTTTATCAAAAGAACGCAAGCATGAAAAAGTGCATCAAAAAGAATAGCAGTCTCCTGATCCTGTTTTGTTTTCTTGCAGCAAGTCTTTCCGCGCAAGAAATGCTGACGTTGGAGCAAGCCATAGACATAGGGTTGAAAAATAATTACCAGATCAGCATCGAACGCAACAACGCTGTGATCGCTGTCAATAATAATTCATTGGGAAATGCAGGTTTGCTGCCGAAGGTTGATCTGCAGGCGACTACAGGCTTGGCGAACAATGCTACAAAACAGGAGTTCTCCAGCGGATTGGTGGTTGACAAGAGCGGAGTGCAATCTAATAACATCACAGCAGGAGTATATCTCTCCTGGACCTTGTTTGATGGATTCAAGATGTTTGCTTCCCACAAAAAATTACAGGAACTCGAAGCAATCGGAACTTTGACTTCCAGAATTCAGATCGAAAACACTTTGTCGCAAATCCTGGTTAAGTATTACAGCGTAGTTCGTCAAAAACAACTGATAACCGGTTTGTCGGAGAACATCAAGATCTCAGAGGAGCGTCTGAAAATTGCTGAAACAAAGCTGAACATAGGGGCTGGTTCCAAGCTGGATGTTCTGCAGGCAAAGATCGACATGAATGCGCAGACTTCAAACCTCTACCGTCAAAAATCACTTTTGTCGGAATTTAAAAGGGACTTGAATGAAATCCTTGCAAGAAATATCGAAACAGAATTTGAAGTTTCCGAAGAAATTCCTGTTGAATTTAAACTGAAGTACGAAGAGCTGAAGACGGAAATGCAGAAGAATAATTTGAATCTCATTTACGCTCGCACAAATGTGGCACTTTCCAATCAGTTGCTCAAGGAGACAAAGGCAGCTCTCTTTCCAAAAGTAGACTTGAATGCAAACTATTTGTTTTCCCGTTCCGAAAATCAAGCAGGCTTTTCGCTGTTAAATCAAAATTTGGGTTTGAATTTAGGATTAACGGCCAGATGGACCATTTTCAATGGTTTTAATACCAACAATCAGATCAAGAACGCAAAGCTGCAGATCGAAAATGCCGATTATGAATACAAGATTGTAATACTGAAGGTAGAGCATTCATTATTGGCATCTTTCAGGAACTACCAAGATGACCAAAAGATCCTTACACTAGAGGAAGAAAACAAGGATTTAGTGAAAGAAGCCGTGACTATCGCCCTGGAAAGATTCCGCATAGGTTCCAGTAATTCCCTTGAATTAAAGGAAATCCAAAAAAGCTATGACGATGCGTTGAGCCGCTTGTCTGAAGCCCGTTACAATGCCAAGGTCTCCGAAACGGAGCTGATGAAGCTGAACGGAAAGCTGATGAGGTAATCATTTTGTCCCCTTTATTTATTATATTGTCGGCTTAAACAAGAACGGTGAAAAAGAGCCACTCCCTTTTTTTTTATTTCCTTCTATTTTGGTTGCTCCCGGGGTTTTCTCAGAACCCAAAGCAGATCGATTCATTAAAAGTACTTATTCCTACTTTGAAAGCCGACAGTGCAAAACTGATTGCGTTGAATACTTTGTGCCGTTACCTCGTGGACATTGATCCACTTCAATCGGTCAGTTATGCTAAGGAAGCGTTGAAAATATCGGAAGATAAGAATTTCAAGATGTATCAGGCCATGGCCCTCAAAAGTATCGGCGACGGCTATTACAATCTGGCCGACTACAAAACTTCTCTTAAGTTCTACTTGCAGGCCCTTTTCATTCAAGAGAGCATAGGAAATAAGAATGGTATTATTTCATCTTCAGGATCGATAGGAAATATTTATCTCGGTTTAGGCAAACCGGATGATGCACTCAACTATTTTGAAAGAGCTTTGGAGATAGCGAGGGAGATAAAAAGTAAAAACGCCGAGGCTTCTTGTTTCATCTCCATCGGAACGATATACAGTGACAAAGGACAGCCTGAAAAGGCATTGGGATATTATTTCAAATCCTTAGATCTTTTCCTTGACGTAAAAAATGAAGAAGCCATTGCCACGAATTACAATAACATTGCGGACACGTATCTCGACATGAAGGATTATCCGAAATCCCTTTTTTACATTGTGAAAGCAGCAGAACTTTATGAGAAGATCGGGAATGTTTATGGCCAATCGCTGGCTTTGAATAACATTGGCGATTATTACATAGCCATTGGAGAAGAAGAAAAGGCGATAGAATACTACAATCGGGGATTGGAAAAAGGGAAATTGATCGAAGCCAATGAGCACATCATTCAGTCTTACAAAGGGCTGTCGGCCTCTTACAAAAAATCAGGCAACTATAAGCAGGCACTTTTATACTATGAAAATTTTCACGAATTGAGTGATTCCGTGTTTAACTTGGAGAACAGCAAACAGATAGCTGAAATGGAAACCAGATTTAATACCGAAAAAAAACAACAGGAAATCGAATTGTTGACCAAGGACAAGAAAATCCATGAGGATGAAATGAACCGTCAGACACTGATCTCACGAGGGATCCTTTGCGGAGGGGGGCTATTATTGCTACTTACTGTTGTCGCCACAAGAGCCTATCTGCAAAAGCGAAACACCAGCCGTGAACTTGGGCTGAAGAATGAGAAGATCGAATTGGCGTATAACATCATCGAAGATCAGCACAAAGATATTAAAGATAGTATCAATTATGCCAAACGCATTCAGGACGCTATTCTTCCGCCTGATTCCGTGATGAAAGAATTGCTTCCGGATTCATTTGTGCTGAACATGCCGAAAGACATTGTGAGCGGTGACTTTTACTGGGTGGAACCCTGGGGTTCAAAAGTGTTTTTTGCTGCCGTGGATTGCACTGGCCACGGCGTTCCCGGAGCATTGATGAGTATCATTGGATACAATTTACTTGGTAAGGCATTGAACGAATTGGGTTTGTCCCGGCCTGCACTCATTTTGAATTCGCTCAGTAAAGGGATTGGAAAAACCTTGAGACAAACAGAAGGAGATTCGGGAGTAAAGGATGGAATGGACATTGCGCTCTGCAGTCTGGATATGAAAACAAACATTATTGAGTATGCCGGTGCTTATAATCCGATGTACATTGTGCGGAATGGAAAACTTATTGAGACAGCTTCCGATAAAATTTCCATCGGAACATCGATGGACAGCGAGTTGAGAACTTATACAAACCACGAGATCCAGCTGCAGAAGGGTGATACCGTATATTTATTCACCGATGGTTATGCCGATCAATTTGGCGGAGATAAGGGGAAGAAATTTAAATACAAATCGCTTCAGCAGTTGTTTATTTCTTTGGAAGGGAAAGCAATGTCAGAACAAAAAATAATCTTGCATTCGACCATAGAAAAGTGGAAGGGAAATTTGGGGCAGGTTGATGACGTTCTTGTCATCGGCGTGAGAGTTTAAAGTCTATTTTCCAATTTTAGTCCGGTTATATTTTTGCTTGCTCCCCAGTTGTATGAATTGCTTGGGATGTCAGCCGTGAACGGAAGGTCTGCTGAAAATAAATTTATTTGGATCAGTTGCTGATCTCAACGAATTCTAGTTTAATCTGGGCCTGTGTTTCTATACTTTTTCCTAATTCAAGGGCTTCGTCTTCGTCGTTCTCATCGGCTTGGTGGTACCACTTTATTTTAACATTCTTGCCGTATTCGTTCAACTGCGATACTTTTCTTACTATGGATGTTAGGTATTTTAAAGACACGGAATGGAAATAATCCACATTTACTTCGAGTGTTGTTGATTCAGCGGGATTTTTTACGTACTCCGTCAGCCAGTCGTTCACCGTTTTGTAAAAATCCATCGACTGAGAAGAGTAGGAGCGACCGCCAACAAATAGTTTGCCAGTCAGCGGATTGAAATTTATTTCCGGAGTTTTTTCGGTTGCTTTTGTGATCAGTTGTTCCATACTGTAAATATAACATCGAAAAACAACAAATGCAATAAAGGTTGAGGAGAGGGAGCGGAATTTATTATTTTTTTTGTCATTGATAATCAGTAGGTTAGTGTGTTATTGTTTGTTTCTTCATGTCCCTTAGCGTTCTGCCCACCGCTTCTGCGTCTTTGCTGAATTCGCTTTTAAACAATTCCCAATTTTTGATTCCCTTGTAGCGATAGTTTTTCAGCTGTTTCTTGAAGTCAATATTTTTTTTCTGAAGGTCACTGATTGTATTCTCCTGAAGCCTTTGATCCTCACCGATACTATTTTTGCTTTGTTCTTTTAGCTGATCAATAAG
>JBKJQG010000131.1:0-2720 GCA_046594925.1 Bacteroidia bacterium | reverse complement strand
GGAGTTGGGAGTTGGGAGTTTTTTCCTCCGCTCTCCGCTCTCCGCTCTCCATTGTGAATAAGCCATTTCATTTTATTGACCACTTGAAAAGAAGTCCACGTTAAAGGTTTACGAATGAGCAACACTTCTCCTGTTCTAAAATCGGTCATAAAATTTATGCTGTAAGTTGTAACCCTGTTTTGAGTGCATAGGCCAAGAATATGGCGCCAAGGATGATGCGATAGTATCCGAAATGTTTGAATCCGTATTTATTCAGAAAAGCAATGAACCCTTTTATGGCAACAATCGCGACAAGGAAAGCAACGCCACAGCCCAAAAGAAGAATGCTGATGTCCTCGCTGTGAATGTTATCTTTCTCTTTCAAAAGATCATAACCGGAAGCAGCGAACATAGTTGGTATAGCTAATAAAAAAGAAAACTCTGCAGCTTGTTTACGGTCGAACCCCGCAAACACACCTCCGAAAATAGTAGCTGCTGCACGAGAAACCCCCGGCACCATGGAGACACATTGGATCAACCCAATCTTCAACGCTCCGCCATAACTGATGTCTTCCACTTGCTTGTATTCCGAACGTTTGCGTTCTGTCCATTTATCCAACAAAATCAGCACTACTCCTCCCACGATCAGGGAAATGCTCACCGTGATTGGATTGAATAAATAATGCTTGATGGTTTTGTAAGCAAGAAAACCAATGATGCCGGTCGGAAGAAAAGCAACCGCTAACTTTAGGTAAATGTTGATGCCCACAAAAAAACGCTTGATATACATACACACTACTGCCATGATCGCTCCTAGCTGAATGACGATCTCAAAGGTCTTTGCAAATTCCTTATCCTGAATGTTCATCAAGGAATCCGCAAGAATCATGTGCCCAGTTGAAGAAACCGGAAGAAACTCAGTAATTCCTTCAATGATCGCAATAATGATCGCCTGGATGTAAGTCATGAAAAAATTGAGTGCTAAATAAATTGTAGAATGATTTCACAAATTCCTCCTCCTTTGGAGAGGGCTGGGGTGAGGTCTAGTGTTTCGATTTCTTCATGATGCCGAAAAGTACCACTACGAAACCTGTCAGAATGACGATGGGAGACAAAGTGATTCTTCTGAAACTGAAGATCTCGTCTGCATTAAAATCAGTTGGCTTCTCAGCACCGCCGCCAACCATTAACATGTAACCAATGGCAATGATCACCACCCCGATAATCAATATGCGGTAGTTTTCTTTTGTGAAAGCAAAACCGGGCTGCTTTTTAGATTCTTTAGTCATCTGCTGATTTATTTGATAGACAAATGTAACATTATTTGCCGAAAAAAGCTGTTAAAAAAGGTGAAGATCGGGGACTGACTTAGTAGTGTAATTCGTCAGATTTTAAGCGCAAATACTTGCGCACGGCCAAAGAAGTACTAACCCATGAGATGACCACACCCAGCAGGATCACTATCCCAAAAAGGGAAGCCAGCATATTGGGATCCTGTAATTCACCGAGTTCCGGAAGTTGTTTCTGAAGGAAATAAAGGAACCCGATCAGCATCCCGATGGCAATGCATGCCCCGTAAATGCCATGGCGAATGCCTTTCAGGACAAATGGAAGGCGAATAAATCCCTGGGTAGCCCCAACAAGCTGCATAGTCTTTATGATGAACCGCTTGCTATAAATGGATAAGCGAATGGTATTGTTGATCAGGGCCAGGGCAATGAACATGAGCACTCCGCTGATGATGAGCACCCAAAGGCTCAAGGTTCGAACATTCTCATTGATGCTGTTCACCAAGGACTTCTGATAAATCACTTCCTTAACCAGATTGGTTTCGAGAAGATCCTTCTCAATCCAGGAGAGACTATCGGCATTGGCATAATCTGCTTTCAATTTGACGGAAATGGATGCTGAGAGGGGGTTAAAGCCTAAAAAGTCGATGAAGTCCTCACCTATGTCTTCCTGCAATTTCTTGGCTGCTTCTTCCTTGGAGATGGACTGCGTGGACTTCACAAATTCAGATGCATCCAGCGTCTTGATCAGATGTTGCACATCCACTTCCTTGGCATTGTCGCTTATGACTACCTGAATCCCAATGTTTTCTTTGAAATTATCTGATAGTTTGCGGGTATTGAGGATGATGATCCCCAAAAGACCTAACATAAATAGTACTAGCGAAAGACTTACCACTGTTGTAATGGAGGACCCTGTCAACCTGCGTTTTGAATATTTATCCGACACCTTCTATTTTTCGTTTGCGTAAAAATATGCATTAAAACGCTGCAACTTTTTGACGCCTCTAAATTGAAATAAACAATCCAACGTTAATAACCGATACTATTTTTTCTTTCCTCCACCTTTGCCATTGCTTTTCCCATTTCCATTGCCCTTGCTGCCAGAGTTTCCATTGCCTTTGCCTCCTTTGGATTTCATCGATTTTTTCATTGCGTGAAACTCCGCTGAACCCGGTTTTATTCCCATTTCTTTTGCTATGGCACCCCATCCCTTTGCCTTGTTCGAGTAATAGGTTTGTACCACCTCTTCAAAGGGCTTGTTGATGGAAACCGATAGTTGCGCCGCCATGTAAATGTCTCCAGGAGCCAAAATCTGGAGTGCTTGCACGACTTGGGAGTTCACAATATGGAAGGTATTTACAACATCATTTGTAAAGCTTTTCACGTCTTTTACCGCTTGATTGTGTATATCCGTTAAGAGATTATCCATTTCTAAATCTCCTACCGATG
>JBKJQG010000113.1:0-4673 GCA_046594925.1 Bacteroidia bacterium | reverse complement strand
CTGGAAAGGTTGGAGGAACGCTTTATGATTGAGGAAATAACCCTTGACCTTTACCAAAAGTACGGGAACCTGTATAGGCAGGAATTAAAAAAACTAGAGGAAGCCCACAATGAGTCGGGAAAACGAGTGTCGAACCTTGAAAAATGCATAGATGTGACTTTTGAAATGGCGTGCAACCTGCACAAAATGTGGGATATCCTGACTTTTAAGGACAGAGTAATAATGCAAAAAGCAATCTTTCCAGAGGGTATTCAGTATGATAAGAAAATCAACCGATGTCGAACCAAAGAAATAAATTTTGTGATTCGCTACATCTCGCAACTGTCAAAGGATGCAGGGGAAATAAAAAGCGGGGATTCAAACATTATATTTGAAATCCCCGCTTTGGTGGGGGCAACAGGGTTCGAACCTGTGACCCTCTGCTTGTAAGGCAGATGCTCTGAACCAGCTGAGCTATGCCCCCTTCTTAGTCCACCGAAGCCTAGGCGAAGGTGGAGAGTCCTGTTTATTTCTAAACGGGGTGCAAATATAATTACTTTTTATAAAGGACAAAAGGTTTTCCTGTTTTTTTGGAAATAAATATGACATAAAAAAGCCCTGATCGTTTAAAATCAGGGCTTTAGCAATGCTTTAAGGTCGTTTTTTATTTCACAATGGTCACCGTTCCCGTGTATTTGTGGGTCTTGTTTTGGAAATCCTCGAAAGTTACCCTCCATACATAAACTTCCATCTGAACAACTTCACCGGTATTGTTCTTTCTGCCATTCCAGCCTTGGTGGATGTCGTTCGACAAGAAGAGCGTTTCACCCCAGCGGTCAAAGATTCGCATTTCAAAGGTGGAAAATTCGATGCCATCGGCAATTACCATGAACTCTTCGTTTAAACCATTGCCGTTAGGAGTAAAGGCATTCGGTGCATAGAACACTATAATAGGATCAATGATGATCTGACCTTGCGCAGTATCCGTACAACCGAAGCTGTTCGTTACGATGAAAGTGATAGGGTAATAACCGGTATCCGGGAAAACAAAGTAGGGGTTTTGATTGGAAGATGTTCCATAGTTGCCAAACGTCCAATCCCAGCTATTGACAAAACCGGTTGACTGATCCGTGAAATTGATCAAAGGATTGGTGATTGATGTTGGCTGAGGTCCTGCAGAATAGATTGCGACCGGTTGCGAATGGATCGTGATCAAAGCCGTTTGCGTGGAAACCGCCGCACAGCCCGTCGTATTCGTGTAAGTTAAAGTCACGTCAAAAGGTCCGCCTTCCATTAAATAAGTATATGGAGGATTAGCCAGACCGGATGTTCCACCGTCGCCGAAGGTCCAGGAATAAGTTCCGCCTGCTTGATCGACAGTGCTCGTAAAGGTGATCAAAGTTGGTTCACAACCTTCTGTAGTATCTGCAACAAAAGAGATGATGGGAGTAGCAACAACTACAATGACGATGCTGTTAGTAGCGCCACACATACCTGTTATGGTATAAGTGATGTTGTGTGATCCCGGTCCGGCAACAGCTGGATCGAATGCACCTGTCGCTCCGTTGGTAATGCCAGTTCCTGTCCATGTTCCACCCGGATCCACTGCTGTTAATATAACGGAGGGCGTAGTCGTACAGAATGGTCCGGCTAGGCTGGTAATGGTTGCATTCAGCTGTGAAGTAACAGTAATATAAATGGTGTCAGCAGAAGTACAAGGTGTAGTAATGGCATAAATGATCTGATGCGTTCCAACACCTGCGATCGAAGGATCGAAGATACCGAGGGACGGATTGGTAACTCCAGTGCCTGTCCAGGTTCCGCCTCCGGTTGCTGCTGTCATGGCAAACGCTGGAGCCGTTGCGCACTGGCTTCCGACAGGAGTGATGGTTGGATCCGGTTGAGGAATCACGACAATGTTTATGGTATCAGCACCGCTTCCGCAGCTGCCGCTCACCGTGTAAATAATCTGATGGGTTCCGACTCCCGCAGTGGTTGGATTGAACGTTCCTAAAGTGGTGTTGACGATGCCAGGGCCTGACCAAGTTCCCGTTCCGACAGGTACAGAAGTTTGGAGCGTGTCAAGGTTGGCGTTCACACAATAAGGACCTGCAGGAGTAATAGCCAGTGTGCTGATGTTGATCACTGTTACTGTTACAGTATCAGTGTCGGAACATCCGCCAGCAATGTCGGTCACCGTAACAATATAGTCGGTTGTTGAGGGAGGCGTTCCGGTAGTATTCTGTGCGTTAGGATTAGCGATCACTCCGCTGGCCGGTGTCCACAAATAAGTATAATTAGCCGGATTCGGAACAACGGAACAGTAATGGAACTGAATGTTCGGACGGTTCGTGGTCGGAGTGATCCAGTTGGTAAGATCCGGACACATGTCGAATGAATCGGTGTAACTGTAAAGACAAGAAGTGAAAGTTGTCGTGGTATAAGTTCCCGAACAGCTAAATGTGTAATTCGAATAAGGAGGACCTTCGGTGCTGCAAACCTCCACGATGATATTAGATAATCCATCCCACTCAAATGCATTGTTCAGCACCACAGCATTCCATCCCATCGTCACATTATAGTTCGCCGGGTTAAACACCTGAACCAGTCCAGCTTCCCAGGTAGTGCCTAAAGCACTTATATTGGTACAGCCCATCTTAACCGTAAACTGGTGGTAAGTCGTGATCCCGCTGATGGCAGTAACAAAGAAATCCAATTGATCGATCTTGCCTCCGACGATACCGGCAGCATTCAACTCTGCAGCGGTATATAACATTTGGTGTTTTTCAGAAGTATACCAGTTGCCGAAGATCGCCGGCCAAGTAGTGGAAGTATTGGTTGCTGTTCCAGCACCCACAACTCCGGTAAGCGCCGCGCCGCCGCAACCGCCTGTTGAACTTAATCCACAGGTAGATGGAGCAGAACCGCCGTCAAACACTGCGCTTAAATTCGCGGTACCACCCAAACAAAATGCAGTATCAGCATAAGCTGTGATCTGAGGTGAGAAAGCAGGAGCAGCTGAAATCGTCACTACGGTTTGCTGAACACAGCCGAAAGGGCTGGTGACTGTTACCGTGTAAGTGTAAGTTCCCGGGGCAACAAAAGTAGCGACCGGATTTGCAATGGTCGAACTGCTTAAGTTTGTTGCGGGGGTCCACAGGTAAGTGTAAGCACCGGCCGGTGTTAAGGCAGTAACATTCAATTGTACTGGATCCTGTAAACAGGAAGTCGTTGAACTCTGCGTCACGTTATAGGTGAAACTCGGTACAACGAATACTGTTACGGTATCAATATTATCACAGGATCCGCTCAAGTTGCTGACCACTTGATAGCTGGTGGTGGCGCTGGGTGAAGCAATAGGGTTGGAACAAGGATTACAAGAGAAATTCGCCGCCGTCATCGGTGGGCCGGAAAAGGCTGTCCACGTGAATATACTGCCGCCATAAGCATTCAGAGGTGCTGTCTGCGTTCCACAGATCGTAATATCTGGACTTGCTGTTGTTGCATCGAGAATGTTCACACTGTAAACGAAAACCTGTTGTCCCTGGATAGGGCAGGCTCCATCCTGAATGGTAATGGTAAAAGTAAGATTTTGTCCCGCCGTTCCCGCTGGTGAGCACCAGCTTATGTTCAGAGTCAGCGGATTTGTTCCGGAAGACGTAACCACGGCGCCGGGCAATGCTGCTGTGATGTTTGAAACATAGGTCAAAACATCGGCCGGGTCGGCATCAGAATAAGTTGCGGTAAAGTTGAAACAGTTACCTGCACACATCTCTATCGAGAAAGGACCGGTCTGAACAGCGTTCCCGCTGAAACTCGTGATGGTTCCGCCGGTTGGTGAAGGCACAGTGTTAGTACAGCTCTGAACAACAAACTGAATGTCGCGCATTACCGTTCCCACAAGGTTTCCGGCTGCATCGTATTCCTGCACTAAAATGGCAACGACAAAATTTCCGAGTAAACCGGGAGTGAAAGTAACCAATCCGGTTAGCGGATTGATGCTGATTCCAGGAATCGGAGCGGTGCCTGAATATCCTGCAGCATAGGTTACAGGAACTCCCGCTGCATCCAATGCGGGGATCAATGAATAATAAAGTGAATCGCCGTCTGGCTCCACTACCCCGTAACTGTAGTTTACGGTTTGTCCCAGACAAACATAAGGGATGGGCTGGGCAGTGAATTGCGGTGAGCTGTTGCAAAGTGCGGTCCCGCTGTTAAGCGTTGCTTCGATGTAATAATTGAAACTGGTAACGTTGGTGATGGCGCTGTTTCTGCAGCAGGTCGACCAGCTCATGGTCCAGGTGTCACAAGGAGGTGCGAGGGTTACGGTTCCCACGTAGCTGAATAGCCACATGCCGGGTAAAGTACCGCCATTACAAGTACTGTTGGCTAGAGAAGAAGGACAAAGCTGTGAAATTTCCAACCCGTTTACAGTCGCCGGAGTTACTGGAACCGAAAGGGTGGCGCTACCTCCGCAGGTGCTGACGAAGTTGATGGTTTGTGATGCTCCAGGATTGAATCCAAGACAATCGACAAACAAATTCAAATTGATCTGATATTGATTGCCACCTAAACAAGTATAGGTGATCTCTCCACCCGCTATGTGTGATGCATTCAGACGGTTTGGGGCAAAGCCCAACATCAGCGTGATCACAGAGAATAGGAGAAAGCGTTTTACCATTTTTATGTGGGGT
>JBKJQG010000207.1:0-3834 GCA_046594925.1 Bacteroidia bacterium | reverse complement strand
CATGAACCTGGGAAATATTCTCAATTCGATGAAAAAACCGGATGAAGCACTGGATTATTTTAAAAGAGCGCATAAATTGAGCGTCGAAACGCATTATGATTTTTTAGTCGCAGGCTGTCTCATCAACATGGGTGAGGTATACGGGCATCAAAAAAAATATGACGAGGCAATAGCAGTTTTGAACGAAGCCTTGGAACTAGCAAGAAAATCAGATACAAAGATAAACATTCAGGGAGCTGCACTGAACTTGTCGGAGGTGTATGAATCGATGAACCAGCAAGACAAGGCACTTGAATATTATAAATTATACAGCGAGACAAAAGACTCCATTCTAAATCAAGAAAGCAGTTCTCAAATGAATGAACTTTCTTCGAAATATGATGCGGAAAAAAGGGATCAGGAAATCGACCTGCTCATAAAAGACAAAGATCTGAATGACGCAAAATTACAGCAGAAGACCATCCTTAATCTTTTTCTATTTGTCGGCATAGGCTTGATCATCGTTTTACTTTCCTTGGTATTTTATAGGTATCGCGAAAAACAAAAAGCAAACACCTTGTTGGAAGAGAAGAACATTGCCATCCATGAACAAAAAGAATTGGTGACGGAAAAGAACAAGGAGATCACGGACAGTATCAATTATGCCAGAAAGATTCAGGACGCGATGCTTCCGTCCCAAAAAATTCTAAACGAATTTTTTAAGGACAATTTTATTTTTTATCAGCCGAAGGACATCATTAGCGGAGATTTTTATTGGGCATTGCGAAAAGACGATAAGTTATATGTTGCCGCTGCGGATTGCACGGGCCACGGCGTCCCCGGCGCATTGATGAGGATGATCGGAGTAACGTTCCTGCGACAGATCGTGAATGAGATGAACATTACCGACACGGCTGAAATATTGAACAGACTCCACGAGATGGTTCTGGGTGCGTTGAACGAAGATGTCAGCACTAGAAATTCCAAAGACGGAATGGATCTGGCGTTATTGAAAATTGACCTGCTGAACCAGAAGGCACAGTTCACCGGAGCAGTTCGACCGCTTTACATTGCGGGAAAAAACGGGCTTGAAGTGATCAAAGGAGATCGTTTTTCCATAGGCGGAATCAAAACAATGGAAGAATCTTATTCCAGTGTAGAAATCGACCTGAAAGGAGGAAAGTCCTTCTATATGTTCTCCGACGGTTTCGCAGACCAATTCGGACAAGCCAATGGAAAAAAATTCATGGTCAAGAAACTTCAGGAATTATTGAATGAAGTCTGCAAACTTCCAATGCCTGAACAGCATCTGAAAATTGATAAGATTTTTAATGACTGGAAAGGGAGTGGAGATCAGACGGATGATGTTTTGCTTGTGGGGATAAAGGTTTAACTAACTGTTGCATTGCACGTTCTAATGTTTCGTCACCCTGAGCGGAGTCGAAGGGCATATGCTACAGCGCCGAATCATGTACCCTTCGACTCCGCTCATGGTGACTTAAGTCAAACTGTATTAGAGCGTCATTGCGAGGCGCGAAGCAATCTATTTCACCAATGGCTGAAAAATCACTCTTAATTCATCGGCACCTCGATCACCAATATTTCCGAACCGGCATTCACATTTATTTTAACCTTTTCCGTTTCCCAAATACCCACAGCATCACGTTTCCCTGCTTTGTTCCCTTCAATGTCTGCTTCTCCATTGATCACAAAAATGTAGGCTCCGTTTCCGGGATGTTGGATCGTATAATCAACAGAAGTGTTGGAGTCAAATTTCCCCAATGAAAAATACGCATCCTGATTGATCCACATCACATCATCGGCTTTCACCGGTGCGACAATGGTTTTCAGTTTGTCTTTTTTATCAGTTTCAGAGAACACCCGTTGGTCATAACGCGGAGCAATATTGCGTTCCTTCGGAAAAATCCAGATCTGCAAAAGATTGATGGGTTCTGTTTTTGAATGATTGTATTCGCTGTGCATCAGCCCTGAGCCGGCACTCATGGCTTGGATCTCGTTCGGGCGGATCACTCCGATGTTTCCCATGCTGTCCTTATGCTCCAAGGTTCCACTTAGTGGAATCGTTACAATTTCCATGTTGTCGTGCGGGTGCATTCCGAAGCCCATGCCAGGTGCTACGATGTCATCGTTCAATACTCTGAGCAATCCGAAATGTACTTTGCTTGGATCGTGATAATTGGCAAAGCTGAAAGAATGTTTTGCGTTTAACCAGCCATGATCAGCATGTCCGCGATCGGATGCTTTGTGAACTATAGTTTTCATTTTCTGATTTTTTAATTTTTAACTCAATAAAATATGTCTCATACTCAAAGTCGCATGTTGCCAACTCATGTGAGGAAAAGTAACTTTGTCTTTGTCTCTTTGTAAGCCCATCAAATAGAGGAGGGGCATAAAATGATCATCGGATGGGTGATTGATCTTATAAACAGCACTTTCTATTTTGATATTCACCAGGGTATGGTGATCGTTCTTCAGAAAAGCATTTTTTATCGTTTCGTCAAATTCTTCCACCCAGAGAAATGGTTTTGCATTTATGTTCCTCATGTCTGCTTGTTGGATGTTGTGTGTCAAGTTTCCGCTCAATAGGATCAGCACATTTTGTTCCCGCAGCGGAGCCAGTTTTTTCGCCAATTCATAATGCTGCTGAAAGGATTTTGTTCGGTCGAGACTCAATTGTATCACCGGCACGTTGCCTTTCGGAAAAAGATGCACGAGCATACTCCAGGCTCCATGATCAAGACCTCTTTTATCATCACGTTTGATAGGCTCTCCGGCAAGCTTTTCTATTTCAGGAAGCAAGTGCAAAGCCCCTTTCACAGGATAGGAGACGGCGAATAATTCATCCGGAAATCCTCCGAAATCGTGATAGGTGGAAAGGTTCTCCGAGCTGGTGATGCTTAGTCCGTTGGTTTCCCAATGGGCAGAGATCACTAGAATAGCGCTCACATTTTTCAATTCTTCTCCGATCTTGTTCAGGTCTGCGGAATAGTCATTCTGTGCGATGGCATTCATTGGGGAGCCGTGGCTGACAAACAATGCCGGTGTAACTTGAGTGTTCATTTTTATTGGGTTGTAACAAAGTTAATTTTATTTTGAGGCTATCATTTCTATTTCGGCTTCTAATTTTACTAGTTTGCCGACCATTGCTCCGCCTGCTTCCAGCAATGCATTCCATTCCAGTCCGAAGTCAAAACGGTCGATTGAACTTTCCAATGCAAAACCTGCTCTTGTGTTTCCATAAGGATCAACGATCTCTCCTCCGAAACTTACTTTAAAGTCAAGCGGTTTTGTGATGCCTTTGATCGTGATGTCGCCTTTCAGGATGTATTCTTCTTCGTTCTGTTTTTTCATTTCTCTGGAGATGAATTTGATCGTAGGAAAATTTGATGCATCAAAAAAGTCCGGTGATTTCAAATGTCCGTCTCTGTCGGCAACTCCTGTATTGATAGAGGTTACATCGATCACCAGTTCGATTTTTGCATTTTCGAAATCCGATCCGTTTGTTTCTGCTTTCACGCTGTAAGCTGCGAAGCTCCCTTTTGCTTTGGCAATGACCATGTGTTTAACTGAAAAGTGTACGCTCGAGTGTGCTTGGTCTACCGACCATGTTTTTACTTCATTTTTTACCTGTGTTTCCATTTTGTTTTTAGTTAATTGATTTATTATTTATTTGATTCTGTTTTTTTCATCACTTTACTACTTATCACCTTATCACCTTATCACACAATCACCTCATCACCCCATCACCTCATCACCTCATCACCTCATCACCTCATCACCCCATCACCTCATCACCTCATCACCTAATCACCTCATCACCTAATCACCCCATCA
>JBKJQG010000375.1:0-14022 GCA_046594925.1 Bacteroidia bacterium | reverse complement strand
AAAGTCTTGATGATCACTTCCATCCCGATCCCGTTTATGTCGCCTTGTGAAATTCCAACAATTATTTTTTCTTCCATTTTTAAACAAATTTCAATCCCGATAGCTATCGGAATCAGATTTCAAATTACTTACCTTCAATTTAATGATCCCTTCTGCTTCAAAGATAATTGATTAATTGTTTTAGAGGGAATTTTTAAAAACATAATTTAAGGAAGGGGATGAAAGGAGGGAATTTGAAAAATTTTTCTGACTTTCCAACTTATGACTTATGACTTATTCCTCTATCCAACCCACAATATCGCTAAGGTTACTGATGTCGAGAGATGTCCATTTTTTTGTAGTGGTATTCCAAACGGCCACGCCTTGGGGAAAGCGCTCGCCACCCATCACCATCTCACTCTGAAAAGCGGCATAACCGGAAGTCGTTTTTGCATTGTCGACCCTGCACCATTTTTTTCCTGCTATATCAATTTCGTACATGATGGTTCTCCCATACTTGGGGTTTTCATCGGCCTCCACAAAAAAACTATTCCCGATCGGCTGATAAACCAATTTGCTAACGGTATTTTTTTTAAGATCCACATTGAATTTTCCTTTTCCGCAGGTGTAGACAATGCTGCCGTCCGAAAGTTTTTCAAATGCTGTATTTTCCGCTGTAGCAGGGATCTCCGTGATGTCGCCCACTTTCTCAATGGAATGGTTGATGTTGACTCTGTAGATGGTGGCCGACTGCTGGTTCTTTGAGAAGTTGGAATAAAGGAAGGAGTTGTTGTCGAGCCAGAAGATTGGAAATTTACGTTTCACGTCGTCCCCCAAGAGCGGCTGTGCTTCGCCAAATCCTGCATCTTTTATCAGAATATCCTGTTTTCCGGTTACATAATAAGCAGAAATGCTGAATGGTTTGCTGGTCTCGTCGACCTCTATGTCGGGGCGCGGCAGTGGATTGTAATTGGGGTTCTCCACCTTCCCAAATTTTTCTGTCGTCACATTCAGCACTGAATAATATTTCCCTTTGAAAATATCGTTGGTATGAAAAATAATGCTGTCGCCACTGAAAGCAATAAAATCGCCACGCTCGGCGACTAACAATTTCTTTGTCTTGATGTCGATCACATTCCCAATGCCTGTCACTAAATAACGATTGCGGTAGATCCGGTTGATGCCCAGATCAAAACGAACGTAATTGCCGGTAACGCCGGACTTTTTTGTGGGAAGGGAGATCAGCGTTTCTTTGGAGATCATGGCGCCGTCTACAAAAACGTAATTCACCAGGTGTTGTAAATTGTTGGCCGCTGCATTGTCGTCATATTCGGCAACAAGAAGAGAAACTCTTTTCTGGGGCGGGATGAATGCCGCAGAGAGAACGAGGAAACAAATGAGAAGAGAGCAACTGAAGAATCTCATTCAAAAAATTTTAGACATTGTTTTTCAAAAAATCGAACAGCAGCCTTACTCCAACTCCTGTGCCGCCTTTTAAACGGTAGTGATCTTTACTGGTTAAAAAAGCAGGCCCGGCAATGTCTAAGTGCATCCAAGGATAGCTGATGTAGCGAGCCAAAAATTTTCCTGCAGTTATGCTTCCTGCATAGGGACCTCCGATATTTTTCATGTCGGCAATGTCGGATTTGATCAGTTCATCATAATCTTCCCAGAAAGGCATTTCTGCCAGGCGTTCAAAGACATTGTTTCCGCTAGCTTTAAGTTTGTTCTTGGTGCGTTCATCTGCCGTTCCCATCGCCACAATGCCGGATGTACCGATGGCGGCGACTGCAGCTCCAGTCAAGGTGGCCAAGTCGATCACCAGTTTCGGATCGTACTTTTGTGCATAGGCCAAAGCATCTGCAAGGATCATTCTTCCTTCTGCATCGGCATTCAGCATCTCTACCGTCAAGCCATTGTACATGGTTATCACATCTCCTGGAACGTATGCGTTTTCACCCGGGCGATTGTCGGTAGCGGGCACCAATCCAATCACGTATACCGGCAGTTTGGCTTTTGCTATGGCGTACAGTGTTCCTGCAACAGCAGCTGAACCCGCCATGTCGCATTTCATCATATCCATACTGTTCGGGGTTGGTTTCAGACTCAATCCACCGGTATCGTATACCACTCCTTTGCCGACTAAAATGTAAGGCTGTTTATTTTTTGCATTGCGGGGTTTGTATTCCATAATGCTGAACGTAGGTGGCTCGATGCTCCCTAGGTTCACAGACAATAAGCCGCCCATTTTCAAGGCTTTGATCTTTTCTTTGTTGAACACCTCCACGTTGAATCCCGCTACTTTTCCCATTTTCTGGAATTCCTTTGAAAGCTGTGTCGCGGTTAAAAAGTTCACCGGTTCGTTCACCAACGTGCGGGAAAGAACCGTCGCTTCCACCACGATGTTCAGTTCTTCGATCTGTTTTGCATTCAGGCTTTTGGAAAAAATGGAAATGTTCTTCAGCGAAAATTTTTCTTTGTCGCGGTCCTTTTTATATTTCAGAAACTGATAATTGCTCAGAGCCAATCCTTCAGCGAAAGCAAGCGTTTCAATAGCCTTGCCATCTCCGTCGATGATGGTGACATGCTCTGCTTTTGCATCGGTAATCCAGCCGTGCACGGTGCTGGCTGCTTTGCGGAGGACTTCTGCGGTCTGGTATTTTTCTTTCTTCACGTCTATCACCTGGACAATGAACAAGCGGCTGAGCTGATTCAGGCAGACTGATTTTTTTTCGTTCTTGCTGATCTCGTTCTTAATATGATCGATCTCCGGTTTGCTCAAACCGTAGCCACTAAAACTATTATTCTTCGCGCACAACAAAACAACACTCTCAGTGTTATTTATTACAGATTTCTTGGAGATATTCGTCATATTATTTCTACTTTTGAGAAAGTAAATGTAGTAAAAGAATTTATACCGAAAAAGCAATATCTAACAGTTCCTAAGAATGAACTGAAGATCTTGTCAAATCGGCATTTGCCAGTGTAAATCTCGAAGTAGTGTTCAACTGTTTCTCAATAAACACTGGCATAACAAAATTCGAACGATAAAAAGATGGCTCCAAAAGCCTCTTTAAATATGAAAAAAGCATGAATACCGGAGAATTATTGAAGCGAGCGTTAAACTTTGAGTTCCTGACACAAGAGGAAGGTGTTTATCTATTCAAACATGCCCCCACGGCAGAGCTGGTATTCACCGCCAACGAGCTGCGTAAGATCCAGAAACCGGACTCACTCCCGGCCAATGGCAAGCCTGGCAGGGTGACCTGGCAGATCGACAGGAATGTGAACACAACCAATGTGTGTACAGCCAACTGCAAATTCTGTAATTTCTACCGCATTCCCGGACACAAAGAAGCTTACATCACCGACATGGAAACCTATAAGGTGAAAATTGAAGAAACCCTGAAATATGGTGGAGATCAGCTCTTGCTTCAAGGCGGACATCATCCGGATCTGGGCTTGAAATTTTATGTCGACACCTTCTCTTCCATAAAAAAATTATATCCGAAGTTAAAATTGCACGCACTCGGGCCGCCGGAAGTGGCACACATCACCAAACTGGAAAAATCCACGCATACCGAGGTCCTGAAAGCATTAAAAGCAGCCGGAATGGACAGCCTGCCGGGAGCTGGAGCCGAGATCTTGAACGACCGGGTGAGAAGACTGATCTCCAAAGGAAAATGCACAGGCCGCGAATGGCTGGACGTGATGCGCGCCGCACACCAACTGAACATTACCACATCCGCAACCATGATGTTCGGACACATAGAAACCATAGAAGAACGCTTCGAACATTTAGTTTGGATCCGACAGGTACAAAGTGAAAAACCAAGCGACTCAAAAGGCTTCCTGGCCTTCATTCCCTGGCCTTTCATGGATGACGGCACTTTACTGAAACGTCACAAAGGCGTGAAGAACAATGTCAGCGGCGACGAATACATCCGTATGATAGCAATGAGCAGGATCATGTTGCCGAATGTCATCAATATCCAGGCAAGCTGGTTGACCGTAGGAAAAGATGTGGCTAAACTTTGTCTGCATGCCGGAGCAAACGATTTCGGAAGCATCATGCTGGAAGAGAATGTTGTTTCCGCAGCGGGAGCACCTCATCGTTTTACCGCAAAAGGAATTCAGGACGCCATTATCGAAGCCGGCTTTGAACCTCAGTTGCGTACCCAGCAATACGAATACCGCGAACTACCCGCTAACATGGTGGAACAAGTCATCAATTATTAACACGAACCAAGATGCCAAAATTTTTCATTAAAATAAGCTTTTTGCTTTCCGCCATATTTCTATTGGGAAGCTGTAAAAAAGAATATACCTGTACCTGCCGCGATTCGGCCACAGGGAGCGAAACCGTGATCTTTACCCAAAAGACAAAAAAAGGCACGGCCTCTTCTGAATGTGATGACTATTACAACAGTCACTACGGTAACACGCCCTTTAACACCACTTCCTGTTCGCTGGACTAATTTTTTTGACGCTTCAGACCTGTATAGAATTGCCAGAAGTTTTTTTGCTTCCCACTTTTTATTGACCTAACTTTATGGAAAATAAAACATTGTGAAGAGGCTACTTCTTTTCTCCTTACTATTAATTAGCAATTTCGGGTTCGCCTCACACTTCCGTGCGGGTGAGATTACCTATAAATATATTGGAACAGCAGCAGCGCCTTATAAATATCACATCACAGTTACCACTTACGCAAAATGGCTGAGCACTTCGAGCGCTGATAATTGTGAGGTAACGGTCTTTTTTGGTGACGGGCTTAGTGCAGATGCACCCAGGACAAATGGTCCAGCAGTAGCTGGTTGTCCGAATGGAGGCGACTTGATGCCAGAATCCCGCCAGATAAACCAGAATTCCAAACAAAGGTAAATTTTTGATTTTACAAGGTTTTGTGAAATAAAATTAGTAATTTAGAGTTCTATTTTTTGAGGCCTTTTGTGATGAAAAAAAATCTACTTTCCATTGTTTTTCTTTTGATTGGTTTTTCCAGTTCATTTGCCACACATAACCGTGCCGGAGAAATTACCTATAGATACATCGGAACACCCTCCTTGCCTTACAATTACGAGATCACTGTCACCACCTATACGAAATGGGTAGGAACTGGCGGGACTGATAAATGTGAGTTGTCGGTACATTTTGGAGACGGAGACACAGCCATTGCGCCCCGGGTAAATGGCCCCAGCGTGAACTGTGGGTCTACTGCCGACGGTGTGCTCCTTACTTCTGATACTCGTTACAATGTATATGTGATCACTCATAATTATGACGGGCCGGGAAACTACTTCATCACTATGGAAGATCCGAACAGAAATTCCGGCATCTGCAACATCACTGATTCCGATAACAAATCCTTTTTTCTTCGTTCCGAACTGGTCATTTCGCCTTTCTTAGTTCAGAACAATTCCCCGATTTTATTGAACAGTCCGCTGGATGATGCTTGTGTAAACGTTTGTTTTGAACACAATCCGGGAGCTTACGACATTGACGGCGACAGTTTATCATACAGCCTGAGCGTATGTTATGCAAACGGAGCACCGTTGTCCACCCCTTTTGAATGGACCTTTCCTCCGAACATGGGACCGGGAAGCATTGATGCACTATCGGGCGATCTGGTATGGTGTGTTCCGAACACGATCTGCGATTACAACGTGGCCATTCTCATCAAAGAATACCGCTTGTTGCCGGGAACCAGTTTCAGATATTACATCGGTTCTGTTTTGCGCGACATGCAGATTGAAGTAAAATCCTGTTCCAACAATCCACCGACTATCAATCCCATCAATGATACCTGCGTTGTTGCCGGAACCAATTTGAACTTTTCGGTCAATGCTTCTGATGTTGAATCCCTTCCTTTGACGCTATCCGCAACAGGAGGCCCTTTTGTCTTAACACCCTCAGCTACCTTTGTCACCATCACCGGATTGGGAACTGCCAGTGGAATTTTCAACTGGAACCCCAATTGTTCGCAAGTGCAATTGCTTCCGTATTTAGTCACGTTTAAAGCATCCGATGGCGGAGGTCCGGGACCGTTGGTGAATTTCGAATCGATGTTTATTCGCGTGATAGCACCCGCTCCGACAGGGTTGACGGCGGTGCCAAGCGGATCGAGCATCTTGCTGAACTGGCTTTATCCGATGTGCGATAGTACGGGACAGAATCCATTACTGAAATTTTTAATCTACAGAAAGAATGTCTGCGACCCTTGGACACCGGGACCTTGCGAAACGGGAGTGCCGGCGTATACGGGATATTCCCTCATCGGAACAACAAATTATGCGACTACCACCTTCACTGATAACAACGGAGGTGCGGGACTGACCAATGGTGTGGATTATTCTTACATCGTTGTAGCTGTCTATCTGGACGGCTCTCAAAGCCTTGCTTCACAAAACGTCTGCGCTCAATTGGTCCGCGATGTTCCGATCATCACGAATGTGAGTGTAATGACTACCAGCTCAACTACAGGAAGTATTTGGTCGCATTGGGTAAAGCCAATCGGCAGCATTAGCAACCTGGATACACTTGTGAACCCTCCGCCTTATGAATACCGGCTGATGAGGGCGCCGGGTTTTAATCCGCCTGCTTCTGCTTATTCAATGGACGCGAGTTATACTTATCCCGCATTCTGGAACATCACCGATACCGGATTTGTCAGCACCAACCTCAATACCGATACCGAAAAATGGACCTTCCGCGTTGATTTTTATTCCAACGGATTGTTCAAAGGCTCTACGCAGACAGCATCTTCTGTTTTCTTATCGTCAACGGCGGCTGACAAAACAGTCAACCTGACCTGGCAGCATTTTGTTCCCTGGAACAATTACATCTACCATATCTTCCGAGAAACAAGTCCGGGTTCAGCAGTATTCACGTTAATCGATACTACCACGGCGACCAATTATTCGGATACCGCATTGGTCAACGAAATAGAATACTGCTATAAAATTCTGGCAATCGGAGAATATTCCGATGCTACCTTGCCGAAACCATTGTTTAATTATTCACAGATCAAATGCGAAACACCTATTGATCTCATACCTCCATGCCAGCCTCCATTTGACGTCGTCAGCGATTGCAGTTTCATCCAAAACAGTATCACTTGGCAGAATCCCAATCTGGTGTGTTCAGACGGAGACGCCGTGCAGATTAACATTTATTTTTCTCCAACAGTGACCGAACCTTTGCAGCTGATATACAGCACAACCGACATGAGCCTCAGCAGCTATACGTTCCCGATTTATTACTTTGAAGGAATTCCTTCCATAGCCGGATGTTATGCCGTTACGGCGGTTGACTCTGCGATCACACCGAATGAAAGTCCGATTGTGAACCGGATCTGTGTGGACAACTGTCCTGAATATGAATTGCCGAATGTCTTCACACCGAACAATGACGGCAAGAACGATTTCTTCACTCCATTGCCGGGCTGGCGTTTTGTTAAGGATGTAGACATCAAAATATACGATCGCTGGGGCTTGCTGATGTTTGCCACGGATAATCCGGAAGTACTCTGGAACGGAACAAGTCAGGATACCAAACAATCTTGTACCGACGGAACTTATTTCTTTGTGTGCACGGTGAATGAGATCCGCATCGATGGCATTAAACCGCGTGTATTAAAAGGTTTTGTTCAACTCATTAAAGAAGGATCCAACCCTGCCCAATAATATGTTTTCAGGAATCATAGAAGGATTGGGAGAAGTGATGTCCATCCAAAAAGAGCAAGGCAATCTGCACATCAGTGTAAAAGCACCCTTCACACAAGAACTTAAGATCGATCAGAGCGTGGCGCACAATGGCGTTTGCCTCACCGTGACCCACATCCAGAACGATACATATAAAGTAACGGCCATTGATGAAACCCTTCAAAAGACCAACATAGGACTGCTGAATGGCGGGGACATGGTCAATTTGGAACGCTGCCTGAAAGTAGGCGATCGGCTGGATGGACATATTGTTCAGGGACATGTGGATCAGCGAGCGGTGTGTACTCACTTGGAAGAAACGGATGGAAGCTGGACTTATACTTTCCAGTACGATTCCAGCAAAGGAAATGTCACCGTTGAAAAAGGTTCCGTTTGCGTGAATGGTGTTAGTCTTACCGTGGTCAATTCCAAAGCTGATTCTTTTTCCGTTTGCATCATCCCCTACACCTACGAACACACCAATTTCAAAACGCTTCATCCCGGCTCGATCGTCAACATCGAGTTTGACATTCTCGGCAAATACATTGCCCGTTTGCTTCCTAAGGGATGATACAATTACCCATTCATAAATTAGATTGCTTCTCTTCGCTCGCAATGAGTGTTCTAACGTAGAAGTTCTCATCAAGCGGACGTCATTGCAACCGCGTGTCGCCATAGCATTAGTTCCTCTCCGCAGTAATCACTAAGAAGGATGAAACGGTGGCACAGGTACGAAGCAATCCATTCCATCTCAAAGCGGATTTCCCCTTTTTTTTATAGAAAATCAATCTATTTGTATTTCTTATCGTCAAATTAGTTTAAATTAGCTTTCGCGTTCGTCGTTCATTCGATTGGACGTTATAAATCCAAGATTCAAAACCTTAATAATAAAAACATGAGTAAGAAAACTACTATTAAACTGTTCTTAATGTTCCTTGTGCTTCAAGCTTCCATAGCTTCCGCTCAGGTAACTTATACCACTGTATATAATATCTTTCAGACCAGCTGTATCAGCTGTCATACAGGAGCAACACCTGCTGCGGGACTGGATCTTTCAGCGTCTGCACCAACTGTTTATACCAGCATCGTAAATGCAAACCCTGTGAATGCCGTTGCTCTTGCAAAAGGAGACAAGCTTGTAAAACCGGGAGATCCGCACAGAAGTTATTTACTGCGTAAATGCCAGAACGGTCTAGACGCCGACAATGGATTGATTACCGGAGAAGGCTTGGCTGAACCACAATCAGGCGGACCACTTCCTAACAATGAGATCGAATTGATCCGTCAGTGGATCTATGCAGGCGCTCCTCAAACAGGAAACGTAGTGAATCAAACAATGATCAATAAATATTACAGCGGTTATGCCATTGACGGATCTCCAGTTGCTCATCCATTGCCAATCGATCCGGGTTCTTTTCAGGTACACGTAGGAAAAATATTTCTGGATACACTGTCAGAAGTAGAATACTTTTTGAAACACAACCTGAACCTACCCGATACACTAGAAGTAAACCGCATCGAATTATTTTTACCCGTACAGTCACATCACTACATCATTTACAAATTCTTACCTGGAGCTGCGGGCAGTTTTGCGGATGCAATTCGTATTCAGAATCCGTCCACAGGAGCTGGGTCTTCCGACGGATACAACACTATGGTAAGTGCTTTCCAGGCATCGCGCAACGACGTTTTGCCAACGGGAACAGCTTACCAGTGGGAAACAACTTCCATCCTCGATCTGAACCATCACTTTTTCAACACCAATGCTGATTCTGTTTTAGGCGCTGACGTGTACTTTAACGTTTACACCCAGCCAAAGGGTACTGCTGCAAATATTATGTACAGCGACATCATTACCAACACCACCCTTTTCATTCCGAACGACAACCTCGACCATACGTATTCAAAATCCGATTTTAATGCAACTGCTCCAAGAATGTGGAACCTTTGGTTACTTTCTTCTCACACGCATAAATATGGAGTGGATTTCGACATCTTCTTAAGAAACCCGGGCGGAAGCACTGGCGCTCAGATTTACGAAGGATTTTACAACAGCGATTACACCTTCAATCAAGGATATTACGATTGGGAACATCCTCCTGTTGAATTGTTCAGCCCCCTTTTAAGCTTGAATCCAAGAGACGGAATGATACAGAAAGCGACATTCAACAACAACGGCGCGAGCAGTGTATTCTTCGGCCTGACCACCAACGATGAGATGATGCTTTATTTTGTTCAGTACACTTTAGGCGCTACCATCACCACCGGTATTTCAGAGAACGAAATGGACAATGCCATTCACCTCGATGCATTCCCGAATCCTTTCGGCAGCAGCACTCAGATCTTTTATGAACTGCAGGCAAATGCAAACGTGAACATAGCTGTTTACGATGTTTTGGGAAACAAAATCGAAACGTTGGTGAACAACGAAGATCAGATTTCAGGAAAACATTCATTTGATTTTTCTGCTAAAAACCGTGCAAAAGGAATTTACTTAGTTGCAGTGAACATCGACGGATACGTTTATACAAAACGCATCGTGTTGGCTGATTAAACTAAAACTTATAAATAAAAAGCCCTGTCTGATATCCGGACAGGGCTTTTTTTATGATCGCTCTTTTGAGAACTAGAACACTTTACTTGCCACTCTCCTGGTCACTTCCGAAGTTCCCATAGTGTAGTAATGCAAACAGGGAGCTCCTGCTTTAATGAGTTCTTTTGATTGCTGAATGCACCACTCTATTCCAACTTCTTTTACCTCAGCATCTGTTTTGCATTTCTCTATTTCTTCCAACAGTCCCTGCGGAACATCTATTTTGAAGATCTTTGGAAGCGTAGTCGCTTGTTTTTTAGAAGTGATGATTTTCAGTCCTGGAATGATCGGAACATTGATCCCTTGTTCCTTGCATTTTTTCAGATATTCGAAATACTGTGCATTGTCGAAGAACATTTGCGTGACGATGTATTCCGATCCGGCATCAATTTTCGTTTTCAGGTGTTTCATGTCGGAGATCATGTTCGGTGCTTCAAAATGTTTTTCAGGGTAACCCGCCACACCGATACAAAAATTTGTCGGCGCCACATCTGCCAGATCCTCATCAATGTATTTTCCTTTGTTCATTGCACCGACCTGTTTTACAAGGTCGATCGCATAACTGTGTCCGCCCGGCTCCGGAACAAACTCCGGTTCGCTCTTAATGGAATCTCCGCGCAAAGCCAAAACATTGTCTATTCCTAAAAAGTGCAGATCGATCAATGCATTCTCGGTTTCTTCCTTGCTGAAACCGCCACAGATGATGTGAGGAACGGCATCCACATGGTATTTGTTCATGATGGCCGCACAGATTCCCACAGTACCGGGACGTTTGCGGATGCTTACTTTCTCGAGGTAACCGCCTTCACGTTTCTTATAGATGTATTCTTCCCGGTGATAGGTCACATCCACAAACGAAGGCTTGAATTCCATCAAAGGATCTATTCCGTCGAAAATGGATTGAACGTTTTTTCCTTTTAAAGGGGGAAGGATCTCGATGGAGAACAAGGTCGATTGAGCTTGTTTGATGTGATCGGTTACTTTCATAAATTGTAATTGCAGATCTATCTGCCGACAAGTGAATAATAATTGCGGGTGCAAAGTAAAGGCTTGATGAACGAAAAACCAAATTAATATGGCAGTACTGAGTATTTTCAATATTTTTGGATGATTCATGAAAAAAGTTTTAACCCTCGTTTATGTTCTTGCGACTGGAGCCTTCGCGGGGTATGCAGTGGTTGCAGAACAGCAACCCGCCTTATTCTGGATGGAGCAGTTTGCTCCACACATGGGAGATACCTACCCGGTGGTATTGATCATTTTACTAACCTGGCTTACGTTCTTGTTGCCTCTGGTCATACTTTTGATCACGATCCGCATCATCCGGCAAAAGACCGAAAAACCTCAGAATGTAGATGGGTCCGGAGTTTGGATCATCCGCAAACGCCAATTGCAAAGTGCTTTGGTTGAAATTCCAATATATGTGAACGAAGAAAAAGTGGGTGCAATAAACATGGGGAAGATCCGGTTCTTTGAAGCTCCAGTGGGCAGAAGCTTTCTAATTGCCGGCAAAGGCTTGAGTGCTTCTGAGCCGGTGGAATTTCTTTGCGGCATAAATGAACAGCGTTATTTCAATCTGGAAATTCAACAAGCTGGTCTCGTTGTAAAATATGTATTGTTTCCGGTTTCGGCTGCGGACGCTGCTTCCACGCTTTGATCAAGGCCTCGCAAATAAACCGCGGGAAAGAGGGTTCAAAGCACTCGAATTGCCCAAAAAATTCGTAAATTCGCACCCCTTTCGGGGGGAAGGTCAATTGTTAAACTTAATGGAAGATACGGAGACAAACAATTAACCAATAACCAATAACGATCAACAACCAGAATGGAGAACATCAGGAATTTTTGCATAATTGCCCACATCGATCACGGAAAGAGCACTCTTGCCGATAGATTGTTAGAATATACGAACACCATAAATAAACGCGACATGCAAGCTCAGGTCCTGGACGACATGGACCTGGAGAAAGAGCGCGGCATCACCATTAAGAGTCACGCCATTCAGATGGATTACGAACTGAACGGCAAAAAATATGTGCTGAATTTAATTGACACACCCGGACATGTGGATTTTTCTTATGAAGTTTCCCGTTCCATTGCAGCCTGCGAAGGGGCTTTGCTGATCGTGGATGCGGCACAGGGAATTCAGGCACAGACCATTTCCAATTTGTACCTTGCTTTAGGAAACGACTTAGAGATCATTCCCATTCTGAATAAGATAGACCTGCCGAGTGCCGAGCCAGAGTTGGTGAAAGACCAGATCGTAGAATTATTGGGTTGCAAACGCGAAGAAATCATGTCGGCATCGGGCAAAACCGGGATGGGCGTACACGATATTTTAGAAGCCATTGTCGCCCGCATCCCTGCCCCAAAGGGAGACCCTAAAGCACCTTTACAAGCTTTGGTTTTTGATTCGGTATACAATTCATTCAGAGGCATCATTGCCTATTTCAAAGTAACAAACGGCTCCATCAAAAAAGGCGATAAAGTAAAATTTATGGCTACCGACAAAGAATACAATGCCGATGAAATTGGTGTTTTACGTTTGAAACAAGAGCCACGCACCGAAGTAAAAACAGGTGATGTTGGATACATTATTTCAGGGATCAAAGATGCGCGTGATGTAAAAGTGGGTGATACGATTACTACTGTTAGCAATCCTTGTGAAGTTGGGATTCAGGGATTTGAAGAGGTGAAGCCAATGGTGTTTGCTGGTATTTATCCCGTTGATACCGAAGATTTCGAAGAGTTGCGTTACTCCATGGAAAAATTACAATTGAATGATGCTTCTTTAACTTGGGAACCGGAATCATCGGCTGCATTGGGTTTTGGATTTCGTTGTGGATTTCTTGGAATGCTTCACATGGAGATTATTCAGGAAAGATTGGAGCGCGAATTTAACATGACTGTTATCACGACCGTTCCAAACGTTTCCTATCATGCATACAGCACAAAAAATGAATTGATGGTGGTAAACAATCCATCCGACCTTCCCGACCCAAGCAAACTGGACCGTGTGGAAGAGCCATACATCAAAGCACAGATCATCACGAAATCGGAATACGTTGGCAACATCATGAGTTTGTGTATTGGCAAACGCGGCATCATCACCAACCAGATCTATTTAACAACAGACCGGGTGGAGCTGATGTTCGACATGCCCTTGGGAGAAATTGTATTCGATTTTTATGATAGATTAAAAACCATTTCAAAAGGATACGCTTCCTTCGATTATCAGCCTTTGGACTACCGTCAGAGTTACCTGGTGAAGTTGGATATCTTATTGAATGCTGAGCCTGTGGATGCTTTGTCATCTTTGATACACCGCGACAATGCCTACGAGTTCGGGAAGAAGATGTGTGAAAAATTAAAAGAATTGATTCCGCGCCAGCAATTTGAGATTCCCATTCAAGCAGCCATCGGAGCAAAAATCATTGCCCGCGAAACCATCAAGGCGATGCGTAAAGATGTGACTGCAAAATGTTATGGCGGTGACATTTCCCGTAAACGTAAGCTTCTTGAAAAACAAAAAGAAGGTAAGAAACGAATGCGTTCTGTTGGTAATGTGGAGATCCCGCAAAGCGCATTTATGGCGGTGTTGAAGCTGAATGATTAGGGATTTTTTGATTTAACTGAGGTTTATTTTTAGTTGAATATCTTGGTATATCTTCTTTAAAAACTATAAACGTTTTTTCGTTTGGGCGTTCTCTTTCTTAAACAAGAAAGGGCGGGCTTTACACTTCAATCTTT
>JBKJQG010000258.1:0-4146 GCA_046594925.1 Bacteroidia bacterium | reverse complement strand
GGATTTTGATAACGATGGTTATGTGGACATTTTAATGTCAGGCGGTGCCGGTGGCGACTCGTACTGGATGTACAAAAACAATGGCGATAAAACATTTACAGCAGTTACAGGAAGTTTTGCTTCTCAAACAAATGGAATGTTATCTTTCGCTACGGGTGATTTGAATCACGACGGAAAGATTGATGTGATGGCTTCTTATGGTAATGTTTACAACACGCCGACGACCACAAACGATGTTCTTTTCATGAACTCAACCGCTAACACCAACCACTTCATTACTTTTGATCTGACCGGCACGACAAGTAACGAAGGTGCAATTGGTGCACGGGTTACTATCACGGGTTCTTTCGGAACACAAGTACGTGAAGTAAGAGCAGGTGAAACATACGGAACAGAAAACTCTTTTCACTTGCATTTTGGTTTGGGTACTGCAACGACCATCACATCTGCTGTGATCGACTGGCCGGCGGGTGGAACAACCACTTTGGGCCCTTTGGGTGCTGATCAATTTGTGACAGCCGTTGAAGGCGGTTGCACAATTACTGGAAACGTGATCCCTGGTCCTTACGCATATTGTACCGGAGGGAACGTAGTATTGAATGCTCAGCCCGGATATACTTCTTACTTATGGTCAAACGGAACCACGGGAACATCCATTACATCCACTACGACTTCCAGCTATAACGTAATGGTTACGAATGCTGCAGGATGTACCAACATTTCTCCTACAGTAACTACAACTTTGAATCCTAACGAAACACCAACCGTTACTTCTTCAGGAGCTAATTCTTGCGCAGGCACATTGACCTTGACAAGTACTCCTGCAAGTGCTTACAGCTGGACAGGTCCTTCAGGATTTACAGCATCCACGCAATCCATCAATCCACCGACTTCCGGAACATATTCATTAACAATCACCGGATTGTGTCAGGCTTGGACTGCATCACCAACTGTTGTTAGTGTTTTGGCTGCGCCAAGCCCTACAGGAACAGGCGCAATGGGCCCTGGACCAGCAACATTCAACTTGACTGCATCCGGCTCTGGAACAATTAACTGGTACGCTGCTTCCACAGGTGGTTCAGCGATTGGAACTGGAACTAGTTTCACCACTCCTACTATCAGCACAACGACTACTTATTACATTGATCAGACAACCTCTTATGCAGGGGCACTGGGATATACCGGCCAGAAATTTCACACCGGGACCAGCTTGTATAGCGCCAGCACGGCAACAAATGCTGCAGACATTTTCGACGTATTGGCACCTTGCACCCTGCAAACGGTGAAAGTATATTCTTCGATAGCAGGTACACGCGAGATCCAATTGAAAGATGCTGTCGGCACGGTGCTCAACAGCGTGACTGTGAATATTCCAATTGACACGTCGATAGTTACATTGAATTTTGCTTTGACACCAGGAACAAACTACCAATTGACTACCAATGGAACGGTAAATACTACTAGTTTTGGTACTACCGGTCCAAGATTGAGAAGAAGTAGCACAGGAGTTACCTATCCTTATACATTTGGTGGTTTACTAACTTGTACAACTTCCGATCAGGGTTCTGCATACTTCTACTATTTCTATGACTGGAAAGTACAAGGAGCAAGCACTGCATGTGTAAGCACTCCGAGAATACCGGTTATCGCAACTGTAACAACTGCAACAGGTATCACTGCAGCTGCAGAAGCTAACGGCGTAGCAATTTATCCTAACCCTGCCAGCTCAACAGTGAATGTAGAATTTGGTTACAACATGACTTCATTGACTTTTGTTGAGATCACAGATGTAACTGGAAGATTGGTTAAGACAGCTTCTATTTCAAATCCGGCACAAGGACAAACAGTGAGTCTGGATGTAACTGAACTGAATGCAGGTTCTTACATCATCACTATTAAGAACGACACTCAGAAATTAGTTCAAAAATTGGTTCTGACTAAATAAGAGGTTTCAAATTTTTTAAAAGCCCACGCATTAGCGTGGGCTTTTTTTATTTTCAAAATTCAAAAGACAAAGTTCGCGATACAATTTTCTACTTTCTCTCCCGTTATCATAAAAATTCCGCGCGAATTTTTGGAATCATCCCCACCATCTCTAATCACCAAAACAATGAACCGTTTAATCTATTCCCTGTTGTGGATCCCCACAATAGCACTCTTCTTTCTGCCCGGCTGCTGGAGCCGGAATAATATTGGCTCTGAGAATACGCCAATAGTGAGCTGCGAATCAACTCCAGTTGACTTAGTTCTACCAGCCCCTTGCTACGAAGTCAGTCCTACTGGAGTAAGAGCTCAAATGAAATGTTGCATGATTGCCCCTGAAATCAATACGGAAGAATACAAAGGCATTTCGGAAAACGTTTTCAAAAGCGCCAGGTCAAATCCTTTGTCCACTTTCTCCATTGATGTTGACGGAGCATCCTATTCCAATGTGAGAAAAAAATTAATGGAAGGCATTCTGCCGGATTCCAACTCAGTACGCGTTGAAGAATTTGTCAACTACTTCAATTATTCTTATCCAAGTCCGACTGGCGACAAGCCCTTTTCCATTTCCACCGAATATGCAAAATGCCCATGGAACAAAGAGCACACCTTGCTTCAGATTGGAATAAAAGGAAAAAGCGTGGACTCCATTGACGGAGCAGCCAACAACTTGGTCTTCTTGATCGACGTGAGTGGCTCGATGGATCAACCGGATAAACTCCCTCTGCTGAAACGTGCCTTTAAAATGTTGATTCCACAATTGCGGCCTCAGGACAAAGTAAGCATGGTCGTGTATGCCGGAAACGCCGGCTCGATCATAGACGGTGTATCCGGAGATCAGAAAGCAAAGATCACCGATGCATTGTCGAAACTCGAAGCCGGTGGATCCACTGCAGGAGGACAAGGCATCAACTTAGCTTATGACCTTGCCAAAAAACATTTTCTTAAAAACGGAAACAACCGCATCATTCTTGCTACCGATGGCGATTTTAACGTAGGTGTTTCCAGCGATCAGGAGTTGGAAATACTGATTACCTCAAAAAGAGATGAAGGCATTTATTTGTCGGTATTGGGATTCGGTCAAGGAAACATCAAGGACAACAAGATGGAAACCTTGGCCGACAAAGGAAACGGGAATTACAATTTCATAGATAACATCTTAGAAGCCCGCAAGGTATTGGTGACACAATTCGGAGGGACTTTGAGCACCATCGCCAAAGACGTGAAGATCCAGATCGAATTCAATCCAGCAAAAGTGAAAGAGTACAGACTTATCGGTTATGAGAACCGGATGCTGGACGACGAAGATTTCAATGATGATAAAAAAGATGCAGGCGAATTGGGAGCAGGACATTGTGTGACGGCCTTGTATGAGATCATTCCGGCAGGAAGCAAGGACAGCAAAGCCAAAGTGGATGAGCTGAAATATACCGAAAACTCCACCTCCACTTCCTACCTGGATCTTGCAACCGTAAAATTCAGATACAAAGGAATTCACAAAGAAGACAGCACCTCACAATTGATTTCAAAAGTGGTATACCCGGTGACGAGAACAGAAGACAAAGTCTCCATCAACATGAAACTGGCAGCTTCTGCAGTTGAGCTGGGAATGCTGTTGAGGAACAGTAAAGAAAAAGGAAGTGCCAGCTACGCAAGTTCACTTTCATTGGCAAAACAGGCCAAAGGGAATGATCAGGAAGGATATGTGTCGGGCTTGATAGATCTGATCACGATAGCCAATCATTTGCAGATGATGGCTTCTGTTTCGGAAAAATGACACAAAAAAGCCCTTCGATTTTCGAAGGGCTTTATTAAAATTATGTGTTTTTAGATTAGTCATCCGTAGGCTCTGCAGCCTTAACGAATCCTGCTTTTTTAGGTTTGATCTTTTTTATGAAAAGGACATTGATCAAATCGCTTTCCATTGTTAAAAGCGGACTGGACATTCCGTTGGTGATCACTAAAGGGACATTGTCGTAACGCGCCTTTCTTTTGATCAATTCAAAATTACCATCTTCCATTTTGATGTACATCGCCACGATTTTTCCATCTTTCACATCGCATTTCCCGTTGTAACATTCTGCATCAGCCCCCGTGCGGATGGAAATGATCACATCCGGATATGATCCGTCTGCCACAGCTTCTCCACCTCTATGCTGAAAT